>CATWBR010000019.1 GCA_958349075.1 uncultured Clostridium sp. | reverse complement strand
TAATAATATATAAAAAACGACAGAAATTTCGCAAATTCCAAATGAAATAATTTGAATGATGGGAGGATTGTTATGGGAGGGCAGAGAATGCAGAACCATAAGACGGCAAATGAAGAGGGAAGGGATGGGAATGTCTGTCCGCCCTCCGGCTTCAGGGACAGAATGGAGAATGCGGGAAACCAGGCCGTACTGCAGCAGATGGCTGTTCCGGAAAAGGCGGATACCGGCATACCTGAAGATCTGAAGGCCAGGGTGGAGAAGCGTTCGGGATTTTCCCTGGACGATGTGAAGATACATTACAATTCGGACAACCCGGGAAGAGTGGGAGCGCTGGCCTACACCCAGGGCAGCCAGGTCTATATCGGGCCGGGACAGGAACGCAATCTTGCGCATGAACTGGGGCATGTAATTCAGCAGAAGGAGGGAAGGGTAAGGGCGACGGGAACCGTAAACGGACAGTCTCTCAATGACGATATGTCTCTTGAGAGAGAGGCTGACAGTTACCGGTAAATTCAAACCGCGGGCAGCCGCCGGAGCCGGGAGAAATGATTCCCGGCCCGCTGTTTTGCGGAAATAAATAGAAAGAGGATGAAAGGAGAAGGATATGGCAGAATACTTATCACCAGGCGTCTATGTGGAGGAGTTTGATTCCGGTGGAAAACCGATGGAGGGCGTTGGAACCAGCACTGCCGGCTTCATCGGCGCGGCTGAAAAGGGGCCGGTGGAGGGGCTTCCCCAACTGATTACGAATTTTGCGGATTTTAAAAGGAATTACGGAGGCTACCTCTCGGCGAATGAGTTTGGTAATCACAGGTTTCTTGCCTACGCTGTAGAGCATTTCTTCATCAACGGCGGAGCCCGCTGTTTTGTGATGAGGGTGGCGCCGGAAGATGCGGCCTGTGCCGAGGGAGCCGTGCCGGCGGGGGATGCGCCGGTATTATCACTGAAAGCCAAAAATCCGGGCCTATGGGGCAACAACTTAAGGGCAGTCATATCTCCGTCCAGCAAGGCCAAAACACAGATTTACGAGGTGATCGAAACAACATCCGGAAAGCTCTATTCCGTCAAGAACGGAGCCGGATTTATGAAAGGGGATATCGTAGCATTTAGCGACGGGACGGAGACGCTCATAAACCGGATAGTGAAAAACCAGGATAATATACTGACCTTTGAGAAAGAGTTCGAGGCAGACGTGGCGGATAAGAGGCTCTTACCCGAGAAGACCATCTGCACCTGTGAATTTTCCATGGAAGTCCGTTATGAGGATGTGGTGGAGAGTTATGATAATCTTTCGTTCAATATTGAAGTCCCTAACTTTGTGGAGAAGAAGATGGCTAAATCAGAGCTTGTGTCCGTCACGTATAGCGGGCAGGAGGATGAGGCCTTAAAGACTCCCTTTGAACGTCTTTTGGAAGGGCAGGAGGCCGTGGTGTCCGTAAGTTTCTCCGGAGGAAGCAACGGAAATGCCCTGGGGATGACGGCGGACGACTTTACGGGCGTCGATAGGGGAGCCGGAAAGAGAACAGGGATACAGGCCTTTGTTGATAACGACGTTGTATCTATTATGGCGGTTCCGGGAGTAACCGATCCCAATGTCCAGCTTTCCCTCGTGGCCCACTGCGAGAATCTGGCCAGCCGTTTTGCCGTCCTTGATATTCCGCAGGATGCAAGAAAAGTACAGGATATCCGGAGCCACCGGGATATTTTCGATACGACCTACGCCGCCCTCTACCATCCGTGGCTGACCGTTTTTGATCCGCTGGATAAGAAAAATATCCAGATACCGCCCTCCGGTTCCGTGATTGGAATCTATGCCAGAAGCGATAATACGAGAGGCGTCCATAAGGCTCCGGCTAACGAGGTGGTCAGGGCCTGTGTCGGCCTGGATGTACAGTTTAATAAAGGGGAGCAGGACATTCTGAACCCTGTGGGAGTAAACTTAATCAGGGCTTTCCCGGGACAAGGGATCCGTGTATGGGGAGCCAGGACGGCCAGCAGCAACGGAAACTGGAAGTATATCAACGTAAGGCGTCTGTTTATTTTTATAGAGGAATCCATAAAATCCAGTACAAACTGGGCGGTATTTGAGCCGAATGATGAGGTCCTCTGGGTCAGGGTCCAGAGAACCATTGAGGTCTTCCTCACCAACCTCTGGAGAAACGGTTCTCTTGCGGGAACTTCACCGGATGAGGCATTTTTTGTCAACATAGGAAACAGTACGATGACTCAGGACGATATTGACAACGGAAGGCTGATCTGCGTGATCGGAGTAGCTCCTGTCAAACCTGCTGAATTTATAATCTTCAGAATTACCCAGAAGACGGGCGACTCCCAGTAAGCGGAGATAAAGAGAAAGGGAAAGGAGCATTATCATGGCAGGATATCCAAGAGTGAAATTTCGTTTCAAGCTGGAAATTGACGGACTGGCGGCAGGAGGGTTCAGCGAAGTTTCCGGTTTCGATGCAACGATAGAACCGATTGAGTACAGAGAGGGAGATATGGCGGCGGAAACCCCAATGAAGGTGGCGGGACTGCGCAAATATGGAAATATTACCCTGAAGAAGGGCATGATCGAAGGAAAAGTCCTTTATGACTGGATTGTAAAGGGGCTGACCGGTGAGGTGGAAAGAAAGACGGTCACCGTCAGCCTGCTTGATGAGACGCAGAAAGCGGTGGCCTCGTGGAAGATAATCAACGCATGGCCCACGAAGTATACGGCTCCGGATTTTAATGCAACCTCCAATGAGATTGCCGTTGAGACACTGGAGCTGGCCCACGAGGGCATGACAAGGGATTCATAGGATTTACGGCTTCACAAGGCTTTTAACGGGAGCGTAAAGGAGGGGAAGGGTGGAACAGTGGATCACCAATAACCAGTTTAAGGTTACATTTGGGCAGCAGTGCTATGGATTTTCAAAAATCTCCAACCTGAGCGCCGAGCTTGAATACGACAGCATCATGGAGGGCGGCAGAAATGAAAGTCCCCTGCTGTTTCGGAAAGCCAGATCAAAGCAGGATGTAATGACACTGGAACGGGGAGTGAGAACGGTGCGGACGAATATGAAGGAACCGCGCCTTCTGCCCGGCACCCTCCTTAAAGCGGTGGTGTTTTTTATCAGGATGGATCAGAAAACCTACCGGAAATATACCTTTGACGAGGGTGTTATTACAAAGATACAGCTTACGGACTTAAATGCTCTCGGAAATGAGGTGCTGATTGAAAAAATGGAGATTGCCCATTCTGGTCTTTATGAGATCAGTGTATAGTCTCCGAAGGGAGGGATATCTTTGGCCGGAGATTTGAAAAAGGCTAAAATCCTTGTTTATGGTGCGGATGATTCCACCGATGCCGGAGCGCGTGAAATACAGTGCCTTTTTAACCCATCGGAATATTCCGTGAGACAGGGCGTGGATTACTCCTCCAAAAACCAGCAGGGACAGGATGAGACGCGGCCGCAGTTTGTCCACGGCCAGGGCAGCCAGTTGTCCCTAACTCTTTATTTTGATTCCACGGGCAGTCTGGCCCATATGAACAACACTCTGAACAAGGAGACGACACAACCGCCGGTCACCATCTATACTGACGTCATCGTGGCTCTTCTGAAGGTGGACGGCGATCTCCACAGGCCTCCTGTAGTCGCCTTCGTATGGGGCAATTTCAGGTTTAAGGGGGTTATCTCCTCCATGAACCAGACGTTCACCTATTTTGGGGTAGACGGACGTCCCCTGCGAGCCAGGATCGATCTGACGATATCCTCGGTTCCGCCGAAAGACGCAGGAAAACAGACCCCTCTCTTTTCGCCGGACCGGACGAAATGCAGGCCGCTTCTTCCGGGCATGAGCCTTTGGAGCCTGGCCTATGAGGAATACGGGGATAAGGAAAAATGGAGGCTGATTGCAAAAGCCAACGGGCTGATGAACCCACTTGACGCAGAGCCGGGACAGCTTTTAAAGCTTCCGGCCCTTACGGGAAAAGAAGAGCCGTTTTAGAAGAACGCCGGTATGGAGGGAGGCGGACAAAGTGGGAAAGAGTTACGAAGAAATACGAAACCTATATCATAATTTTTTCTGCCCTGCGGTGAAGATCGAGATGGACGGCAGGGAGCTTTCGGAGGAACTGCAGTGCCGGATCCATGGCGTATCCGTGGATCTCTTCCTGGGCGTACCGTCCTATGCACAGTTTACGGTGGCGGACTGTTATGACACGGAGGAGCATAAGATGAAAAACCGGCTCATGTCTAAGCTGTTGCCCGGCTCGAAGGTGACGGTGAGCCTGGGTTACGGTTCCTGCATGAGCACGGTGTTTGCCGGCTGTATCGACTGTGTGGAGATAGAATTTTCAGAAGACGGGGCCAAACTGGTCCGGGTGACTGCGGCCGATGTCTGCAAAGCCATGCAGGATAACGGCGTGCGGAAAAGGATCATCCGTTCGGAAACACATTCGGAGGCCTTCCTTGAGATCATGAAAAGCTATACCTATTACTGCAGCTCTAATGCGGAAAGTACGGAAATAAAGCTGCCGGGGGGCCTGTTTCAGGAGGAATCGGATTTTGATTTTGTGTCCGGTCGCCTTGTAAGAGAAACAGGATATGGCTTTGAGTTCCTGGTGGAAAAAGGAAAAGCATTTTTTCGAAGAAGGGATCAGAACAGATCGCCTGTCATTGAGATTTCTCCGGAACAGGGAGTCATGAGCCTTAGAATCGGACGTTCCTACGTGAACCGGGAGATAGAGGTTTTGGGCTATTCTCTGGAACAGGGGGGATTGTCGTCAAATATGGCGGCCGAGGCTCCCGGCATTGACAGCAGGGCGGCAAAGGGAAAAGAGATCTTTAATGCTCCCTGGGCCGCTGCTGCGGAGGATACCAAGAAACTGGCTTCCTGTTACAGCGCCTATCTTGCGGGACAGGCCTGCCGTGGGGAAATTACCACCGTGGGGCTGCCTGTGCTTCTGCCGGGAAACTGTGTTGCCCTCAAACATGTGGATCCGGCTGTAGACGGGAATCATTATATGACGAGGGTGAAACATGAACTGGGGGACGATGGTTATGTGACAACGGTATCTATCCTGTAGTAGGAAAGTGTTTACGATGACTGACAGGATATGGTAAAGGAACCGTTTGACAACAGCTTAAATCTCATGACAAAGGATAACGTGGTTATGCCGGCAGACAGGGGAAAGGAAGAGGAGGCAGAGACATGGATGCATATATGGTGACGGGAATCGTCAAAGAAAACTGGAATGAGGAGTTTCCCGGAAGAATTCAGGTGGAGTACAGACTGGGTGAGGGAGGCCAGTGCCTCTCCGGCTGGATGCCGGTGATGTCTGGTTACGGCGGGCCGGGATACGGTTCATTTCTGCTGCCGGAGGTGGGGGCGGAAGTAATTGTGGGGTTCCTGCATGGAAGTCCGGACTGCCCGTTTGTGATGGGCTGCCTGCAGGGGCTTGCCAACACACTGCCCAACGGAGCGGCAACAGAGGAAAATAAGGTCAGGATGATGAGAACAAAGGGCGGCTGGCAGTTTAAGCTGGATGAAAAGGAACGGACCCTCTGCCTGTCGGATGACAAGGAGGAGAACAAACTGTTCTTAGCCGCGGAGGATGGCTGCCTGACACTTGACATTAAGGCAAAGCTGGAGCTTAAATTTGAGGGTGAACCCTTTTTGACAATTGAGAAAGGAACGATTACGCTGGCTCCGGATGTGGAGATAAACGGACAGAAAATAGAGCTGAGGGCAGAAAAAGGTCTTACCGTGAGCGGTGAATCGGTAGAAGTGGCGCCCGATAAGGGAGTGACCGTAAAAGGCGAGAAAATTGAACTTTCGCCGTCCGGAACCGTGACGGTAGAAGGGAAAAAAACAGAAATTTCATCGCAAAACGAGGTGGCCGTTTCAGGGGCAAAGGTGACGTTAAAGCCGTCACAGACTCTGGAGCTCGGGGCGGTTAAGACGAAGATTGAAGGAACTTCACTGGAACTTAAGGGTACTGCCGGCGCTAAACTTGAAGCGGGCGGTCTCATCGAGATTAAAGGAGCTATGGTCAAGCTGAATTAAGAGGCAGGCGTTTATGGATCAGTACGGTTTTTTAGGAAAAGGATTTCATTTTCCTGTGGAACCCGACTCTGCTACGGGAAGATTCCTTATGGAGGAGGGGGAGGAGAAGATCTCACAGGCCATCAGAATCATTCTGATGACAAGAAAAGGTGAGAGGGTCATGCGGCCGGAGTTCGGCTGCGACATCTATCAGTATATGTTCGGCGTTATGGATTTTACCACGCTGTCGATGATGGAACAGTCGGTAAGAGACGCCCTGATCCGCTGGGAACCCAGAATCAGGGATTTGGAGATTCATGCGGAGGCATTTAACGGAGAGCCGGCTGGGGTACATCTATCCGTCGGTTACCGGGTCAGGGCTACCAACAATCCCTACAATCTTGTATTCCCGTTCTATCTGGAAGAAGGAATTATGCCGGAGTAGTATTTTCGTTTGTGACGACAGGAGGCTGGCTATAGTGAATGAAAAGGTGACGGAGCGCATCGGGGAACTGGCGGCGGCCTATACGCCGGAGTGGCGGTTTTCAGTGGAACAGCCGGATATGGGAAGCAGTCTGGCTCTTCTGTTTGCGGAGTTTATGGATGAGACCCTTAAGACGCTTTCCGAACTTCCGGAGAGTCACAGGATGCATTTTTTTAACTGTCTTGGAGCAGAGCTGCTTCCGGGAACACCGGCCGGCGGTTTTATGACCTTTGACCTTATAAAACCGGATATGCCGCCTGCCGTCATCCCCAAGGGAACCGGTGTGGAGGGCGAGGGTACGGACGGAGGAAGGGTACAGTTCGAGACGTTAAAGGAAGTGGCGGTTTCGCCGTCCCGCGTGGATCCTGAGGCATATGATGGGGAGGAGGGAATCTATCTGAGGTTTTCACTTCCGTTAAGCGGTCCCATTCACAGCCTTCTGGCCGTTGTGAAGCCGGGAAATTCCCTGGAGGGAAGAAGGATATGCCTGGAATACGAGGTTGAGAATGGTTTTAAGGCCGTTCCCATCGAGGACACCACGATGCAGCTTACCTGCACCGGCATCATTCGCTTTACAAAGCTTCCGGGAATGATTTCAGGTTCCAGGATGGGCAGGGACGGTTTCTGGATGAGAATCAGGAATGAGGGCGGCGGTAAACCCGATCACCATATGCGTTTTTACCTGAATGCGGCGCCTGTGAAGGCAAGAGAAGCAGGGAGCAGTAAAAATCTGCCGCCGATGACGAAACTGAAACTGATGAGGACTTCGGGCTTTGTCACGGACATCAAAAATCCCGATGTGCTGTATGGAGGCACGGACAGAGAGTATGAAGCGGAGGCAGCAAAGAGAATGAGCGCCCGGATACGCCACCGCTTCCAGGCTGTAACGGCGCAGGATATGGAACGGCTTGCCGTGGAAGCATCCCGGAATATTGAAAAGGTGAAGTGTTTTTCCGGCCTGAACGGCAGCGGTGTGAAGGAGCAGGGGCACGTGACCCTGGTGGTGCTTCAGAAAGATTATGAAGGCGGAAGAAGGTACTTTTACCACCTGAAGGAAGAGATTCTTAAGGCCCTTAAACCGGCCGTCAGCTCCTGCCTTGCGGACAGCGGTAGACTGTCGGTGGCGGCCCCCTGGTTTGTCATTATGGATGTGGATGTGACGGTAGCGGCCAAGGATTATGACAGTGTGACGGAGCTTCAGGGCCTTGTTTTAACGGCCTTAAAAGAGTACCTGAACCCCGTTGCGGGGGGCTATGATAAAAAGGGATGGGAATTCGGTTCCCTTCCCGGCCACGGCCAGATAAGGCACATGCTGCAGCGCATCCCGGGAGTCGCCTATGTGGGAAGGATGAGCATCGGCGTACACCTGGAGGCCATGGGGGAACGGAAAGAGATGAATTATGAAGATGTGTCCGGCCTGCCGTGGACGCTGCCCTTAAGCGGCAGCCATGACGTGACGGTAACGGCAGGTTAACCATAGAGGCGGGGGTGAGAAAGTGCTTACAGAACTTAAGGCGGACCGTGAGAGCTGGGAGGAGCTTGTAAAGCGCGGCAGGGAGATTATAAGGGAATGGTATCCGGGATGGAATGATGACAATGCAAGCGATCCTGGGATTACGATTCTGGAACTCTTTGCTTTTCTGAAAGAAGTCCAGAACTTCCATATGGAACAGACCGGTCCGGCTCACTTAAGAAAGTACTTAAAGCTCCTGGGAGAGCGTACCCTTACAAGGCAGCCGGCCAAAGCGTATGTGACCGTGGATGTAAACAAGCAGACCAGGTTTGCAGAAAAAACGAGGATGTATGCCGGGACGATCAGCTTTGAGACGGTCAGGGAACAGACCGTGGCCGGCCGGCTGTTTACAGGTTTTGACGCAGAGACGGCAGACGGCGGCAGCCTTCTGTCTTTGAGGGGAGACTGGCTTGGCAAAGGAACGGATCTTTCCCTGTATCCGTTCGGAGACGCACCCGTTAAGGGAAACAGGTTCTGTATGCTTCTTTCGGAGCCTCTTCATCCGGGTGAACCGTATGGACTCTATCTTGGATATGATGAACAGGCAGCCCGGAGGCAAAATCCGGTGGATATGGCCGGTTATGACGGATATGAGTTTCTTCCTCCGGCCGTCCTGTCGCTGCAGATAAAAACGAAAAAAGGATGGGAGAAGGCCCGGTTGGAAGATGAGACCCTGGGGCTGTGCAGAAGCGGAATGCTCTGGTTTCGTTTCAACAAGGAGATGGATTGTGAGGCGCCCGCGTTTTGCCTTGTCCTTGAAACATGCGATTATCTGAATGCGCCGCAGCTTTCGAGAATCAGCCTCTCAATGGTCTTCGTGCAGCAGCAGGAGACAAGGAGGAGTCTGCCGGAATTTCCGGCAACCGGATTTCCAAACCAGCGTATTTCTCTGGAGGAGGAAGGGCTTTGCAGGGAGCGTTTCTCCATCCTTGTGGAAGAGGCGGAGCGGGAGGGGGAATTTCGGGAATGGAGTTTCCGGGAAGACCTGGACGGTTCAAAGCCGGAGGACCGCCACTATATGCTGGATGGGAGCTTCCTGGTATTTGGAAACGGCTTTCACGGCATGATCCCTGAGGGGAGGATACGGGTGGGCAGATGGGTGCGTACCCTGGGAAAGGGCGGCAACATCAAATCGGGAACCATTACCTCGCTTGAGAAACCGCTTCAGAGCGTCATATCCTTGACGAATGAATGTGACGCCGTGGGCGGACGTGATGAGGAAACGCTTGAGGAAGCCTTTGAACGGTATAGAAACGGGAGTTTTCGCGGTGTGAGGGCCGTGACGCCGGAGGATTACGAATATCTGGTAAAGACAGCGCCGGGGCTTGAGATAGAGGACTGTCACGCCTGGCTGTCCGACCGCTCCTTTAACAGAATTTCGATTGCGGTCAGGCCGTATAAAGCGGATGGGATGGGAAAACTGACGAAAACAATGGAACAGAACCTCTACCGTTACCTGGAGGAGAAGAGACTGGTTGGCACGAGGATTTTGCTTGTATCTCCTGAATATATCTTTCTGTCTGTCGTTTGTGAGGCGGTCGGAAAGATAAGTTACAGGAATTCAAAAGAAATTGTAGAGGAAGAAATCAGGCGCTTTACGGCGGGAAAAAGTTTTGGACAGACGCTTTGCTATGGACGGCTTTTTGGCTTTTTAGATACGCTGGCCTGTATATCTGAGGTCAAGGCTCTGCGCATTGAGACGTACGGCAGGGCCGTGAGAAACGGCGCCGGGGATGTGACGCTGCCGCCAAACGGGCTCTTCATTCTCAGGGAAGCCAAATGCATCCTTTATACCAATTCTTAAGGAGGGACCATGGAGTACTTTCTGTTCAATAAAGCCCTGGATTATGACAGGGGATTTATGGAGAATGTCTCATCCAAAGACGGGATGCTTTGCATGGAGGATTCCGGTTCCGGGAAAAAGGGCATTTTCATCTCAAGAGTCCTGGACAGCAGGGAGAGCCGGACGAGATGGCAGCGTTTCTCCGCCTGCCAGGATCTGTTTCCCAACACTTCGGTGGAATATAGAATCTACGGAACGGATGAGGAGAGCCGGAAGGATGATATCATAATGATTCTTAAATCCGGCGCGGATTCAGGCGGGGAAAAGCTTAAAAAGATGGAGCCTTTTCTGAAGCTTAGATTTGCCAACCGCAGGGAGACGCTGCTAAATCAGGTGACGGAGCGTTACCTGTGGTTTTCCGTCACACTGTGGGGCAATGGGGAAAGAGGCCCCCAAATTTCAGAGATCCAGGTCTTCTTTCCATGGGAATCGTTGGCATCCTGGCTTCCGGAACTTTACAGTACCGGCGCGGGCGGTTTTCTGGAACGCTATCTGGCAATCTTTCAGACGGTTTATCAGGAGGCTGATAAGAAGATCAGGGAGTTTCCGGCCCTTCTCGATTTGGAAGCTTCCGGAGACGAGTCCCTGTTATGGCTGTCGGACTGGCTTTCTGTAAGCAACCGCCATTCCTGGCCTGCCTGCCGGCTGCGGCGTTATCTCCTTGAAGGGGCGGCCGTGTTCGGCAGACGAGGGACAAAACAGGGGATTAAGCAGCTCGTATACCTGTACACGGGATACCGGCCATATCTGATCGAACCTGAGGACAGGCCGGGAGAATTTATAATTCTGATTTCTCAGGAAGCGGTCCCCTCTTATCAGGAATACCAGGCGCTGCTGCGTATCGTGGAGGAGGAGAAGCCGGCCCACATGGAGGCCGGTCTGGTTATCTTAAAAGAGGGAGTATCACTCGGCCGCGGCTCTTATCTCGGCGTCAACAGCGTGGTTATGGATTATCCGCCGGCCGTGCTGGGGCAGATGTCCCAGGCGGATAACGTTATATTGGGAGGCTGAAACTATGAAAAATCTGACATATTATCCGTTTATCAGGAACCGGTATTTTAACGGGAAACTGCTGACCGCCCAGGACTTTGAGCAGGAGCAGCGGTACATGAATGATAAACGCCGCCTGGTCAACCGATGGGTTCTGGGATTTGGGGTCGCCGCCGGTCTGGAAGTGGTCCAGGTCGACGATTACAATGTATCCCTGGAGATGGGACTGGCCTTTGACCAGGTTGGAAGAGAAATCTTTGTAGAGGCCCCGGCTATCGTAAAGCTTTCCCTTCTTGAGGGGTATGAGGAAGCGACGATGGAGGAGGGCAGCGAGAGCCTCTATCTTTATATTGAATACGGGCAGACCGGAACGGAGCCTGTCCACAACATCAGTAGTGACACGCTGCACGGCGGACAGAAGACGGAAAACAGCAAATATAAAGAGGGATACCATCTCTTTGTGACGGATGACGAGCCGGTGGGTACGGGAGAGGAAAAGGGGTTTGCGGGAGGAAATGGCTACATTGCAAACAGAGCGGAACAGATTGGCCGCGGAGCCTTCCAAAGAGGGGTCTGCCTGGCAAAAGTAAATCTGGTGAAAGCAGGCTCCTTTTATATGATCGACAGCATCATAAGACAGCCTTTTAACCAGTATGTAATGCCCCTTCCCCTGGCGGCAGGCCTCATCGGGGAGCTTGAAAAAAGCGTGGACGGGCTGGAAAACAGCCGGAACCGTTCCAGCCGCCCGGAGGAAAAAGGAGCGGTGCGGCATCCGGGAGCGGGCGGACACAGTGACTGGCAGTTTGCGGAGGGCAGCGTGAAATTCTCCGTTCCCGCAGAGGCAAAGGCAGGGGATGTTTTTTACTCGGAGAAGCTGGTACACGGCCTCGGCCCCGGAAATGTTCAAATTCTTCTGAGGGTGGTACACGGTGATGAGGTCTGCTCCGGAGCGCCGGGGATTTTTAAGGACAGAGCGCCCCAGGTGGAGGCGGGTGCAAGACTGGAGCGGAAAGAGGGAGTCTTCACCGTCGGGGTCAGGCTCCTGGAGCCTCTTAAAGAGGGGGAGTTTACCGTCGGATGGACGGCGGTGCGCGGCCGCGCAAAGAATGAATTCGAGGAAGCACAGCCCAGGCTGTTTATCAAACCGGGAATTGTAAATGCTGCCGTCAGGGAGGAAGTACAGCTTTCCGTCGTCTGCGTCAATCTGGATCAACGGGATGTAAAATGGCGGGTTCTACAGGAGGAGGGTGGGAGCATCGGTGAAGACGGGAGCTACCACGCGCCGGGAAGGCCGGGAGTCTATGAGGTGGAGGCGGAGAGCATTTCACACCCGGGAATCAGGACCTCCGTGTTTGTCGTTGTACGGGAAGTGTAAAAGGAGATTTTATTTATGGCGGTAAGGAGCATGAGCCGGATCTATGAGCTGGTACGGACGATGGATTCAAAGGGAAAGACCGTTCACGGACTGTGGAAAACCGTCCAGGATGGGGAGGAACGGCTCATCCATATGGTACAGTTCGAAAAAACGGATTTGGCCAGGGAGTCCATCCCCTATATAAAAGAACTGGAAGAAAACGGGGCGTTTACCGATCTTCTGGAGGTTTTTTTTGAAAAAGACAGTCTTTTTCTGGCTTTCCTATGGAAGGGCGGCATTCCCCTGAGAGAATATTTAGCGGCAGAGCAACTGTCAATGGAGGAACGGTTCCTGACGGGCAAAGCTATCCTGGAGCAGATGCTCATTTTAAACTTTCCGTTGTTTTTACAGTGTGAAGAACTGGAGGCGGATGAGATTCTCATTGCGCCGGACCGGACGGTGAATTTTTACTACGGTTTTTCCGATACGGCTCAGATTGCGGGAGCTTCCGTTTCTGAGGCAGGAGAAAAGGCGGGCGGGCTTTTAAGGCTTCTCTTTGCCGGAGAGGCGGAGGGCGGTTTTTATCCCGAGCTGGATGAACTTTTTAAGAAGCTGGCTTCGGGTGACTTGGAGACATTTCTCCAAATCTACCAGGAGTATCTGTCTCTGGCTGTCTTGGTGACGGAGGAGCGTTTTCCTCCTGAAAAGAAAAAAGAGCCGTTTGCCGCCCGACTGAAAAAAAAGGCGGGCCTTCTGGCCGGAATACTTAAAATCATTTCCGGCCTTTTAGTGATATCGGCCGCGGCCGTTTTGCTGGTTTCTTCCTGGAAGGAGAGGGTGTATCCTGTCGTTGAGGCGGCGTATCTGACAAGAACGTTTGCGAATAGCGATGAGGCGGTAAAGGAATACAGCGGCAAAGTTGAGATCATAGAGGAAACGTCCTCCTGCCCTCTCTTTAGGGGGAGGCTGGAGGACGGCAGGCGGACGGGATATGGTTTTGAGTATACCCGGGATGGCGGGCTTCTCTATGAGGGGAATTTCCTCGCTGACCGGTATGACGGCCAGGGAATTCTTTACAGCAGAACGGGCCGTGTCAAGTATCAGGGAGAATTTCTGGCCGGCAGCTATGACGGAAACGGTTCTCTCTATGACGAAGCGGGCGCTCTCATCTATGAGGGCGGTTTCGTCAAGGGGGAGATGGAAGGAGAAGGGATTTCACGCGACTCCGAAGGAAGACTTGTGTATGAGGGCGGTTTCAAGAAAGGTTTGTATGATGGTGCAGGCCGCCTTTACCGGGATGACCGGCTTGTGTATGAGGGAAGCTTTAGAAACGGCATTCCGGATGGGCAAGGCGTATCCTATGAGGACGGCCGGGTACAGGAAAACGGAGTATTTGAGAGAGGCGTTTTTGTGGAGGGCAAAGGTTACCTCTATGATTCGGACGGAACGGTCCGCTACAGCGGAAGTATTGCGGAGGGACGGCCGGACGGTGAAGGGGTGGCTTATGAGGCCGGACTCGTTGTGTATGAGGGCGGGTTTAAAAACGGAGAGTATGACGGTGAGGGAAAACTGTATTCCGGCACCGGGCTCGTCTACCGGGGCGGTTTTGCCGGAGGTATGTACGATGGAGAGGGGATGCTCTATGCGCCGCGATCCGGCCTGCCGGTATACAGCGGAAACTTCCGGCTCGGCCGTTATGACGGAGAGGGGATGGAGTATGATGATTCCGGCAATTTGCGATACCAGGGCAATTTCCTTCTGGGCGCCCGCAACGGCTACGGAATCTGCTACGATCCAGCCACCGGAAAGACGGAACAGGAGGGGGAATTCAGAAATGGGATCCTCGTTACTCCAAAAGAGGAGCTGACTGCGGATGAGGAATTGCCCGTTGGAGAGGAACTGTCTCCGAATGGGGATGAGGCGGGGCGGGAAGAGGACGGGAGCGACGTAAAAAGAGGCGGTACCGGGCCTGCAGGGGATGCCGCAAACAGAGAAAATGACCCTGTTTCCGTCAGAAATGAAAAAGGAGGACCTGGAAGTGAGTGAAAGAAAAATTCCCTGGTGGCTTCGGAGGAAAGAAGGATATCCGTCTGTAAAACAGGCGTCCGCCGATTACACGGTAGTTTCTTCCGTCAGCAGGAACCTGCTTGGCATGCTCCGGGAAAACCTGGTGCCGGGGCTGCTCCAGAGCCAGGACAACATAGGCCTCTGCAGTCCGGCCGACCACTCCGATATCATCCTGGGGCTTTATCTCTACGATGTGCGGGAGGATGAAGATATCCGGGTTAACGGGCTGCAGCAGGTCGATCAGAAGTATCTGCAGTATCCTCCCATGTTTCTGGATCTGCATTATATGGTGACAACGTATCTGACTATGGATCTGCGCTACCGCACGGAAGAAGAACACCGGATTCTGGGAGGCGTGATGCAGTTGTTCCATGACAATCCCATACTGGAATCGGGGCCTGAGACGGGAAATGAAGATTTGAAACTGGAACTTGAAAATATGGATATCGGGGAAAAAATGAAACTGTGGAGCGGCTTCGGGGATCCTTACCGGCTTTCTCTGTTTTATAAAGTTTCTCCGGTCAGACTGGAATCCAAACTGTTCAAGAAAGTGACGAGAGTGAAGGAAATCCACATTGAAGCCGTGCCGCGCACGGAATGAACAGCAGCAAAATTATGATTAGACAGGAGGGGATGAAATGAGTTTATGTGTATGCGGCGGAGCGCTGCTAAACTGTAGTTTTGGTGCGGCGCCATCCGTCTTTAATGTACTGCCCGCAGCCAAGGTGATGAGCAGCCAGGCGCTTGCCTCCATCATGGATCAGGTGCCCCTGGTCAATATCCAGCCTTTCGGCATGTGTTCCTCCTTGGCAAATCCCACGGTGGCAGCCGCAACGGCTGCGGCTTTGGGAGTGCTGACGCCGATGCCATGCATACCGGTAACTGCGGGACCGTGGGCGCCCGGCAATCCGAGGATTTTAATTTCCGGGAAACCGGCGCTGACATCTGATTCAAAACTGATGTGCGCGTGGGGAGGATGTATTCAGATTACAATGCCGGGGACAATGAATATCCAGACTTGACAGAACCGGAGGAAGACGATGAAACGAAAAAGAGTTATGCTTGTCATTCTTTTATTTGCGGCGCTGGCGGGAATATGGAAAGGTCCTCTTTCTTCCCGCCTGTCCCTGACCGGGGTCAGCGATATGGTATATGGCGGTGACTCTCTTTTTGTTTTGGACAACGACGGCACAAATTACGATTTCCTGAAGCTGACCCATGAGGGCGTGGTAAGTAAACGGATTACGGTTCCCAAGCTTTCCGGAATATGGTGGAGCGCTTATACGCATCTGTGGGCGGCGGAGGACGGCAAACTCTACGTCTACCGGTATAATATTTCAATGGAGGAAGAGAGGGAGGAAGCTGCAGTTCTCTGGTGTGATTTTGAGGGTGGAAAACTCAGGCCGGTCTGGGAGCTGGAAGGCAGAAAAGCGGTTCAGTGCCAGGTTATAGACGGCTGCCTCTACTATGCGAAACCCTCGAAAGAAGGTGAAAGGACAAGTTTTATAAAAAAATATCCGGATGGGAAGGAAGAAATCATTTACGAGGCCGATTTTCCGTACAGCCATATCGTGGAGGCCTGTTATGATCCGGAACAGGGAATAATCTGGTCCGATTTCAACAGCCGGTTTTATAAAAATGGGAGTGAATTTGGAGAGCAGGACGGGGGGACGGGCAATGATAAGGCCCACATCTGCATAGACGGCGGACGCATTGTCTATACAGAGATAAAGAGTGAGGGGGTGGAGGCCATAGACTTTGCCTACGGAAACCGGAGCCGCCTTTTTTCCATCACGGATGTCGGCCTTCCCGGACAGGAACTTGGATACAAAGATATCCTGCCGCTCCACTATGGGGAGCAGAATTGGTGTGCCGCCCTGGATTTGACCGGAAGCAGAAGGATTGCGGCCGTTTTCGACTATGAAGGAAATCCTCAAATGCTGCTCTCGGAAGCCGTTTATTCGGGCTCAGAACAACTGAAACACGGATTTCTGGCCTTTGTCTGCGTCACGTTATCCGGATTCCTGCTTGTTTCGGCCTGTTCCTTTTACCTGAAAAAGAGCGGCGGAATCATATCGGTTCTGGCAAAGCTGCTTTTGATCCTGGTGTCCGTGATTCTGGCGGGGGAGCCGATTCTTGCCGGACAGATGAAACAGATATTCACGCAGTACAGTATGCGGTCGGGATATGACCTGCTTTATGCGCTGGCGGACAACCGGTTAAGCCGGATAAAGCCGGAGGATCTTCAGGCAGTCAGCATTTCCGATATTCCCCGGGACAAGATGTATGAAAAGCTGTTTGGGGGCGAGGATTACAGCATACTTCCTAAGCGCCTTTATACGCTGGGGAACGATAAGGGAGAACCGGTGATAAGCAGAACTTATCAGTGGGTATACGTGATGGAGGGAGATTCCCTCAGGTATGTGGTGGTGGATGACAATTACTACGGCGCCAGAGTGGACTATTACCGCGACAGGGAGCAGATGAAACTGATGGAGAAAGCCATGGATATGGGAGTGGTGGTCCGGACTGCCTACAATGATCAGGAGGGGAACTGGCTCGCCCTCTATGTCCCAATCCTGGATAGAGGCGGCAGAAGCATCGGCGTCATGGAAAGCGGGATGAGCCTGGGAGCGCTTTTGTACGGAAGCCAGAAACAAGCGGGGCAGATCCAGTTCCGTCTGCTTTTGTTCTTTCTCCTTTTATTGTTGATTCTTTCGGTTATACTGCGTTTTTCCCTGCACCCTCTCGCCCTTCTTAAGGAGGCGGTGGACAAGATGGCGGACGGGCATTACAGCCTCGCCGTAAAGACCCATGGTAAGGATGAGGTGGCAGATATCTCCAGGGCCTTTAACAGGATGTCGCAGCAGATTGGACATCAGGTTGAATATATAGGACAATGCCTGACCGGTTATGAAAAATTTGTTCCGCAGAGGGTCTTCAGGATACTGGACAGGGAGGATATTACAAAGCTGGAACTGGGTGACCACAGGGAACTGACCGCATCGGTGATGGCTGCCGACAGTCCGGATTTCTTTCTGTCGGCGCGGAGCATGGACGGGGAAGAAATCTATTCGAAGATTAACGGAATGATGCGCGTTCTGGTGCCCGCGGTAGCGGAACACGGAGGGATTGTGGATCACATGCTGGAAGCCGGGGCGCTTGCCTATTTTCCGGACCATCCCGAGGATGCCCTCAAAACGGCGGTGGCGATCTGCGAGAAACATCATACTCAGGAGGAGGATGCCGTCCATATGGGGATCGGCATAGCCAGAGGAAACATAAGGATTGGAATCGTGGGCCAGAAAGAGCGGGCGGCGGTGAAGACCATGTCCGAGAGCGTGACTCTGGCCGGTTATTTAAGCGGCCTGGCGGTCAAGTATGGGGCAGGGATTCTGATAACCGGCACGGCTGCCGGGGAAATTCCTGATTTTACCAAGCGGTACCACGTGAGGCCGATCGGTTATCTGAAGCTGGATCTCTCAGACCGGGCCGAACTTTTGTACGATGCATATGACGGGGATTCTCCCGAGGTATTCCGGAATAAAAAGAAAACGGATCCGGTTTTCCAAGGGGGACTGAAAGCATTTCAATGTGGAAATTACTACGAGGCCAGACAGAAGTTTGCACAGGTGCTTAAAATGGACAAGTCGGACCTGGCTGCCAGGGCCTATGTATACCGGTGTGACACTTATTATCAGATGGAGGATCAGTCCCAGGCAGAGTTATTCCTGGAACATTATTAAATGTATGAATCAGTTCAGTCAGTATATTGAAGTGAAGGAGCCTCTTGGCTACAAGACAAAAGAGGAGGCAGCCGGGGAGGCGCTTCTCTTTGTGGACGCCTTGTGCTCGGCCGTATTTACGATCCGCGATCTCTGGGGCAAACGGCTGGAAATGCGTGGAATCGTCATTACACCCGCAGAGTGCGGCGAAGCGCTGGCCCCCCGCCCTGCGCCTTGTGACAGGGAGGCAGAGGAGCAGCTTGGCCGGGATTTAAAAGAAATTTATGGGTACTTAAAGGCCAGGGGGCGGACCGTGCAGGATGGAATCTGGAAACTCTGCCGTGATTTCGGCCTGGATGACAGGGAAATCCTGTGTTTTTTTCTTGCGGCTGCCCCCGAATATGACCGGAAATACGAAAGAATTTACGGATATATCCAGGATAATGTGGCTGCCCGTCAGCCGTCAGCCGGCCTGTGCATCTCCCTGTGTACCCTGGTGTTTGGAGCAGAAAAAACCGGCGGGGGAACGGGGAATGAGGGAGGACTGAAAAGACTTTTTGATTCAGGTCTTTTAAAATGGGAGACGGAACCGTCCGGATATTCCAGGCTGTCGCAGCCCCTCGTAGTCTCGGACATGGCCTGGAGTTACCTGGAAAGCGGGATTTGGTTAAACGGCCGTTTTAGGGACGCCGTTACGGCAGAACAGGCGGAGGCCGTTGTTTCCATGACGGAGTTAAGCCATATTGGAAAAGAAGAAAAACGTTCCCTAAGAAGTATGGCCGGGGAGCTGATAGCCGCTTTTACGGGCCTTAAAACGGAGCGGGTTGTCCTGGAATATGAAAAGGCGGAGGGCAGGGAGGAGCCGGAGGAAGAGGCCGAGTACCTATGCAGGCGACTCTCCGGAACCGGCCGCCCTGCCGTGTCCTGTGCGGAAACCGGAACCGGACGGAGCGGCGCTTTCTGTACCCAGGTCAGGGTTGTTTATGCATGGGAGGATCTGATACTGGAACGGGAAAGCGAAAACCTCCTGCGTCAAATCTGCAATCAGGTGAAATATAAATCGATAGTAAAGGAACAGTGGGGATTTGGAAAAAAGGATCCTTACGGCAATGGGATCTCTGCTCTTTTCTTCGGCCCGCCCGGAACCGGAAAGACAATGGCCGCCCAGGTGATTGCGGGTGAACTTGGGAAAAAACTGTATAAGGTGGATGTATCGAGGCTGCTTAGCAAATATATCGGTGAAACGGAAAAAAACGTTTCCACCCTCTTTCGCGGTGCGGGGAAGAGTGGAGCCGTTCTTTTCTTCGACGAGGCGGACGGACTGTTTGCCAAGCGCTCGGAGGTGGGAAATTCCAATGACCGGTATGCCAATATGGAGACGGGATTTCTCCTTCAAAAGTTGGAAGAGTATGACGGTGTCTCAATACTGGCCACCAATTACGTTAACAATATCGATGATGCATTCAAACGGAGAATCAGGTTTCTGGTTCGTTTCCCGTTTCCCTCATCTGAGATGAGGCTTTTGCTCTGGCAGCGGATGTTTCCGGAGCAGGCCGCCGTGGAGGAGGAACTTAAGTTTGAAATCCCTTCGGCCCGTTTTGAACTTTCGGGCAGCAATATCAGGGAGGTGGTGATACAGGCGGCCTACCTGGCGGCCGCCGGGAACAGAGGAATCCGAAAAAGCGATATTCAGGAGGCTCTCAGGATCCATTATCTGAAATACGGCAGGAAGCTGGGAACGGAAGATTTGGAATGGTAATAAAATTCAGAAGAAAGAGAATGATGAAGCGCGGTTTATACGGCTTCACCATTCTCTTTCTTAATTTGAAGTGTTAACTTTTGATAATATATAGTTGACAATCTTCCCTGCAATTGGTAAGATTTATCTAAATGTAAACTAAAAC
>CATWBR010000018.1 GCA_958349075.1 uncultured Clostridium sp. | reverse complement strand
TTTCTATATTAATGCCAAACTGCTTGGCAAAATTCTCAGCCAAAACACCTTGTGTCATCCGAAGTCCCAGGAACATGAATTCTTCCATCTTCTCTTGCTCCGTCAGACTTTCCCGATTCTCATACTGCCGTCCTGCTGCCAGTTCATCCACGGTTAATGCCAGGTACCGCTCCATATCCCTGATCACGGAAAAACGTTCCCCGCCTGAAAGCGAAGCCGCGCCCAGGCCAATACCGAGATAATCAGTGCCGAGCCAATATCCCATATTGTGGACGCATTCCCTGCCCGGCCTGGAATAATTGGAAATCTCATAACGGTGATAACCTTTTTCAGCCAGATATTCATTCGTATAGTGATACATTTTCCGTTCTTCATCTTCATCCGGCAGCGGAAGTATTTTGGAACTGCCTTTTTGTCTCACCGCCCCATATTTCCTGATCTCTTCTTCCATTGACGAGTATTTCTCATAGAACGGGGTTCCTTCCTCAATGATGAGGCTGTATGCTGAGATGTGTTCCGGTTCCAGAAGTACAACGCACTCGAGCGTGTCGGCGTAAGACCGGAGGCTCTGCCCTGGAAGCGCCGACATCAGATCGATATTGATGTTCTCAAACCCCGCTTCCCGCGCCAAGCGGTAACTTTCCAAAAACTCATTCCATGTATGGATCCTGCCAAGCGCCTTTAATTCACTCGGATTAGCCGATTGCAGGCCCAGGCTCAGACGGTTGATTCCTGCCGCTTTATAAGCCCTCAGCTTTTCAGCGGTAAGTGTTCCCGGATTGGCCTCCATTGTTATCTCCGCGTCCGGCAGTAAATTGAAATTTCCCTTTACCGCATCCATGATAGAGATAATGTGGTGATGGCTGAGGGCGGATGGGGTTCCGCCTCCTATAAACACAGAAATTACCGGGAAGGACGTTTTCGCGCCCTGCCCGGTCATTCTATTTCCACATATGCTGATTTCTTTTACTAATTGCTCCACATACTTTTGTTTCGTCTTTTCGTCCGCTGCAAAAGAAAGAAAATCGCAGTATTGACATTTCCTAACGCAAAATGGAATGTGGATATATAATTCCAGTGGTTTGTTCTTTTCCATTTTTCCTGCCCGATAGATGATTTGTTATGATTCCTGTTACTTATTGCCCGTAACGATTCACCGTCCTGCAAAAGCAGAAGTTCTGCTGCAAACAGTAACTATTACTCTTCATCCAGCTTTAAAACGCTCATAAATGCTTTCTGTGGAATTTCCACGTTGCCGATCTGACGCATTCTCTTCTTGCCTTCCTTCTGTTTTTCCAGAAGCTTTCTCTTACGCGAGATATCGCCGCCGTAACATTTGGCAAGAACGTCTTTTCGCATCGCCTTGACCGTCTCCCTGGCGATGATTTTACCACCGACCGCAGCCTGGATCGGGATTTCAAAAAGGTGTCTCGGAATTTCATCCTTTAACTTCTCACACATCCTTCTGCCGCGTTCATAGGCAGAGCCTTCGAATACAATAAAGGAAAGTGCATCGACCTCTTCTCTATTCACAAGAATGTCGAGTTTTACCAGCTTGGACTCCTCATATCCCTTCAGCTCGTAATCAAAAGATGCATATCCGCGTGAGCGTGATTTTAATGCATCGAAGAAGTCATAGATAATCTCATTTAATGGAAGTTCATACTTTAATAAGGCTCTGGTCGCCTCAATATATTCCATACCAAGATAAACGCCGCGGCGCTCCTGGCAAAGCGTCATGATAGCCCCGACAAATTCGGTTGTTACCATGATTTCTGCCGACACGATCGGCTCTTCCATGTACTCGATCTCAGAAGGATCTGGAAGGTTGGAGGGATTCGTAAGTTCCATCATATCCCCGTTTGTCTTATGGACGCGGTAAACAACACCGGGAGCCGTTGTCACGAGGTCCAGGTTATACTCACGTTCCAGGCGTTCTTCGATAATATCCAGATGCAGAAGGCCTAAGAATCCGCAGCGGAAACCGAATCCGAGGGCAATGGACGTCTCCGGTTCAAAAAAGAGGGAGGCATCGTTTAACTGGAGTTTTTCCAGGGCGTCCCTGAGATCCGGATATTTGGCTCCATCGGCAGGATAGAGGCCGCAGTATACCATCGGAGTCACCTTCTTATATCCCGGGAGCGGCTCCGTGCATGGATTTTCCTCATTTGTAATGGTGTCGCCCACCATAGTGTCTCTTACATTCTTGATGCTGGCCGTGATGTAGCCTACCATTCCGGCCTCCAGTTCCTCACACGGGAAGAACTGACCGGCTCCGAAGTAACCTACCTCCACAACATCGGCCGTAGCTCCGGTTGCCATCATCTTAATCGGAGTTCCTTTTCGGACGCTGCCGTTCTTGATTCGGCAGAATACGATAACACCCTTGTACGAATCATACAGGGAGTCAAAAATAAGAGCCTGAAGCGGAGCGGATACGTCTCCCTGGGGTGCGGGAATTTTCTCTACGATCTGTTCCAGGACTTCATCAATATTTAAGCCTATTTTTGCAGAGATTCTGGGGGCGTCGTGTGCTTCGATCCCGATTACGTCTTCTATCTCGGCCGCCACACGATCCGGCTCAGCACTTGGGAGATCGATCTTATTGATAACCGGGAATACATCCAGGTTATGGTCAAGGGCAAGATATACGTTCGCCAATGTCTGCGCCTCGATTCCCTGGGCGGCATCCACGACAAGGATAGCGCCGTCACAGGCCGCCAGGCTTCTCGATACCTCATAGTTGAAATCGACGTGTCCCGGGGTATCGATCAGGTTGAATATATATTCTTCGCCGTCTTTTGCTGTGTATACGGTACGGACAGCCTGGGCTTTGATCGTGATTCCACGCTCACGCTCCAAATCCATGTTGTCAAGTACCTGCGACTGCATCTCTCTGCTGGTAAGTAAGCCAGTCTTTTCTATGATTCTGTCTGCAAGGGTTGACTTGCCGTGATCAATGTGGGCGATGATGCAGAAATTTCTGATTTTGCTCTGGTCAACTATTGCCATTTATGATTCCTCTCTTTTCTTGGGGGTGTGGGTATTGTGGTGGGTGTAGGCCGTACTACACTGCTTCTATTTAAATATGCCCTGATTTGGACCATGAAAACCGCTGCAGTCTGATATAGAGCGGGACTTGGGCATAGTTTGTCAGTCTAGTAGAATATAGCATTTTTTGGGGGAACTGGCAAGAGGGGGGAAGAATTTTTCGTTAATTCCTGAATTACATTTGGAAATCCTACTCTTCCTATCAGATGTAGAGTTTACTCTTAGATGGGTAGGGTTTACTCTTGCATATAAACCGCAACAGGCGTATAGTCTCAACTGTTATCTGAATCAGGTGGCGGTTATAGGAGGCCGTTATGTCTAATTTAATACCAGGAAACCATAAACATTTGACGCTTATTGATCGTACTTACATCGAAGAATCTTTGAACGATGCCAAATCATTCCGGGCTATCTCTAAATATCTCTGCAAGGATCCCTCTACCATTTCCGATGAGGTGTTTAAAAACAGAATCTCGAATTCGTGGAATCGGGGGAGTTTCAACAATCCACACAACTTCTGCATTCACCGGTTTCGATGCCGCAAGACCAATGCCTGTAAGAAGCTTATTCTCTGTGATACCCACTGCCGATCCTGTCATATCTGCAATAAAGTCTGTGACAGCTTCGAATTGGAACAATGTCGGCGGATCACAAAAGCCCCCTTTGTTTGTAATGGCTGTGATAAGCCAAGAAACAAATGTCCTATCTCTCTTAAATATGACTACAATGCCGTTGCTGCCCACCGCATGTATTCCGAACGACTTATCTCTGCCAGATCAGGTATCTGCCTTTCTAAGAAAGAACTGCACGCAATTGATGCAACGGTGAAGCCTTTGATTATGCAGGGGCAATCTCCTTACATGATCATTGCCAGTCATCCGGAGCTGGGGATTTCTGTTGGTACTCTATATAACTACATTAATCAGGGCGTATTGCTCACCAGAAATATTGATCTGAAACGTAAGGTGAAATTCAAACCCCGAAAGATTCATAAGACGCAGATCATAAACCGGGCAGTATTTATCGGAAGAACTTATAAGGACTTTAAGCAATCCCATTCAGATGAGATGGATTTTGTTCAGATGGATACCGTCAAGTCGGCCAAAGGATCCGATAAATGTATTTTAACTTTCTATTTTCCAGAAACCGAGTTACTTTACGCGCATCTGCTTGAGCGGTGCACCCCTGGTGCGGTAAAAGCGGTATTCCATAAGCTTCAGGAGCGTCTCGGCGATGCCTATGACTTTGCATGTTTATTTCCCGTTATACTGACCGATCGTGGAGTGGAGTTTGGCGATCCTGACAGTCTGGAAACCGCTCCGGAAGGGATAAGGCGCACCAGTATTTATTACTGCGATCCAATGCGCAGCAACCAGAAGGGGGGGATTGAAAATGTTCACACCATGCTGCGCATGATCATCCCCAAAGGAACTGTTTTCACTAACCTCACGCAGTGGGATATCCGTAAATGCGTGGATCATGTAAACAACGCCCCAAGAAAAGCCTTGCATGGCAGCACCCCTTACTTAGAAGCTTATAAGCTGTATGATTCAGAGATTATGAACGCATTGCAGCTCCGGTATCTCACTCCCGACCAAGTAGTGTTAACACCGAAGCTGCTGAAACGTTAATTAAATAAATTTACAAACCGCCACAGTTCGGATAACTTTCATAAAAACTATACCGACCTGTAGGAGTTAGTCTTAAAAGCAACAATTCCCAGAGGTCTGTTTGCTATACCCAAAATTTGAAGTGATTCATAAATTTAAATTTATTTTACCACGCAATGCTTAGTAAGTGGAGAAAAACTTTTGCATTTATGCGGATTTTTTGTCGCATGCAGGAGTTCGTCCTGCATACCGGAGTTAGATTTGAAATTCACGTTTTTATACAAAATGCGCGCAAAACGTTACAGCTTCCCTCCGCGGTAAAGCTGCACGGCGGATCCGGCTTTTACAGTCAGCTTTTTTCTTCGGGCCGTCACAGGATCTTATTTACTCTGCCCCTCCCCGTGTAAATATGGTAAAATACCAATATTCGGCCTGTTTCAAGGCCAAAAAAGCCGTTTGCTACGGAAAGTAGCATAAAATGGCCCCTTTGTAAGCACTTGTTGCTTGGCTTGCTCACCGTTCGTTGCTATTCTGGAGTCATCAGTAACCGTTCCGCAGCCAGTTATCAAATCGCCGAATTGTTACGGACATTAAACCCACAGGAGGAAACACACATGTTATCAGAAAAAATCAAAACTCTGCGGAAGCAGGCCAAATTCTCTCAGGAGCAGCTCGCAGAAAAGCTGAGCGTATCCAGGCAGGCCGTCACAAAATGGGAAACCGGAGCCGGTGTGCCCGATATTGAAAATCTCCGCTCCCTCTCATCCTTGTTTCAGATTTCAATCGACGAGCTGATCGGAAATGAAACCACCGCATCGCCGGAACAGGATTTTCTTTTCGACAGCGTCACAAAATATGATATCGACTGTAACAAAAACTATGACATTACCTTTATGGGGGCAAAGCAGGTGTCTCTCATCGGCTGCGAGGGCGAAAAGCTTGAAGTCAGGCTGGCCTCGGATCAGATAACGGATCTTGAAAGCCGGTTCAAGGTCAAAATAGACGACGTAAAACAGAAGCTGGATATTGACATCCACCGGCTGGACGGCATCTCTGAAACGCAGTCCAAGGCCGCACTGTATGTGATAATCCGTTTTCCCCTCAGATATACCCGCAGAATCGAACTCTCCGGCAATACACAGTCCCTGGCTGTTGAATCCCTCGACGCCGACAACGTGGAATTCTCAGGAAAGACGGCCTGTGTCCGCCTGCATTCCGCAACCGGCCATATCGAACTGAACAGCAACGAGGATATGCAGATCCACTGTGAGAATTTAAGCGGAAGGCTCGACATCAACCAGCTCTCCGCCACCTCCAGGCTCTGCCTGCCGGCGGATATTCCGTTCCTGGCGGTTAAACGGGGCATTGCCAACAGTATTTTATATGAGATGGACGGAAAACCCGCGGAAGACTTTTCCGTAAAGGGTGACGCCGCAGAAATTTGTGAAAATGTCATCGAGCTCAACGGTGTGAAAAGCGAACTGATTATCGCGGCCGCTGCCCGCGTCCCGGGAAAGGAGTAAGCGCATGACTCCCTATACCTACCACCCATTCCGTTTTTACCTGCGGGTCTTCGCCTTCACCTGGGCATTCTGGATTGCCGCGGTCTTTATTGAGGATAACGGCACCGCCCTCTTTCTCATGTTTTTGGGTCTCTGCGTTCCGGCCGCAACGGCCGTCCTCACGGTCATGTTCTCCAAGAGCCGGAGCCTGAAAGCAGACTTTTACCGGAAGCTGACCGGCTTCTACCGCATACATCCGCTCAGCATCGTGGCTGCCGCCGTCCTGTTCGGCATTATCGTGGCGCTCTCAATCCTCACCTCCACCCTGTTCGGCCAGTCGCTCGACCAGTTTTCATTTACGGAAGGATTTTCTTTCTCGGTTAAGGGAAGCTCCGCCCTGATTACCATCCTGGCCGCCTCGGTCATTGAGGAAGTGGGCTGGCGCGGTTACGGGGAAGACTCCATCGCCCAGTACTTCAGTTGGTTCACGGAGTCTGTCTGGTTTGGTTTTATATGGTCCTGCTGGCATATTCCGCTCTTTTTCATCCCGGGAACCTACCAGGCAGGCCTGGCGCAGGCCGGCCCCGGATATGTGATCAACTTCCTTTTGAGCGTCATTCCGCTGGGATTTATCACGACATGGGTCTATGTAAAAAACCGCCGCAGTATGCTGGCCTGCATTATCTTTCATTTATTTGTCAACTTCTTTCAGGAGAAAATTGCGATGACGCCCCAGACAAAATGCGTACAGACGATTTTTATCACAATCGCGGCGGTGATCATCGTGATGGCGCAGAAGGATATGTTTTTTGAGAAAAGACATGTGGGAAATTTGATTGAAGAATGAGGACGCCGACGGAACGGATGGCGGACGGGGCGGCGGGTTGGGTTGGTGAGTCATCAGTCACGGCAGGCAGTCGCTTTCGGGGAAGGAGGAAGAACAAATTCCCCCCACTACATTGTCGCCCGGACTGAAGACGGCGAAGGGATCGGCCCCGTCCGCCATCCGTTCCGTCGGCTGATTGTCTCATCTGTCAAGAGGGGGACGTAGGGGGGATCGATGGTTCTGGGTTGATCCGGATAATTTTTTTGAGGCTGATGGGGTGTGGATGGATTGAATCGATTGGTTTGTTGAAAAGATTGCGGGGCAATCTGGAAATTTCTGAATGGTGCGCGTTAGATTGGATATAGTGGTGAAAATGCAGGGAAAATGTGTATTAGGAATTAGTCTGTTTTGGTTTGGAAATAGCGTAGTTGTCTGATTTCCGCCACCCCCCAGAAACAGGACAGTTGGCGGGACATGGCGGGGCGGATAGGTGAAGGCGATCACCTTCGCGCCTTCAGTCCCGGTCATAGTCCCCCCGGTGGAGATTTCTTTCTTCCGGAATCCCCACATCGCCATCAAACTCCGCTCGGGACTGAAGACTCATCCCCTCCCCTTTCACCATCCCGTCCGCCATCCGTGCCGGCGGCGTCCTCATTTCTCCTCCCTATCTCTTCCTCCACCTCCAGCCTGAATTCATCCACCTGCCGCGGATTGATCTCCGGCAGTTCTTCCGTCGATCCGACGCCGAAGCGCCGCAGGAATTCTTCTGTTGTGGCAAAAAGGGCAGGGCGGCCCGGGGCATCCAGGCGGCCTACTTCATATACCAGGTTGTACTCAATCAGACGGTTGACGGCGTGATCCGATTTGACACCCCTGATTTTTTCTATCTCAAGCTTTGTGATTGGCTGCTTATAGGCAATAATGGAAAGTGTCTCCAGCACCACGTCCGTCAGGATCTGTTTCTTTGGAGCGGAGGCTACCTGTATCAGGTTCTCGTAATACCTGGCCCTGGTGCACATCTGGTAGCTGTCCTCCAGCTCTATGATCTGCATTCCTCTCTGCTCCTTCTCATACCGCTCTTTCAGGCGCATCACCGCATCCTTTGCCGCCTCTGCATCGCGGCCGAGAGCCGCTGCTATCTGACGCACTTCAACGGATTTGCCCATTGTGAAGAGAACGGCTTCCACAATCGCCTCATCCTCCGAAAATACCATATTTTCCTGTTCCATCTGTTATCTCATTCCTGTTCTTCAAAGTCCTCCAGACCTTCCAGATCGAGTTCTCCCGTCTCTCCTTCCGGTTCCAGGGTTTCTATGTACATATCGTCAAACAATGCTTCCTGCGTCAGGCATATTTTCCCCATCTTCATCAGTTCAAGCACAGCCAGAAACGTTACCACCACTTCCAGGCGGCCCGTCTGCTTCTCTAGGATCTGACGGAAGCTGAACGTTCTGTGTTTTCTCGCATACTGCATAACCGAACCGATTTTCTGCTCCAGGCTCACCGGCTCCTTTCGGATTGTGCCGAAGTTACTTCTCACCGGGTCAATCTTGTCCTCCTTGCGTTTCATCACGGAGTCAAAAATGCTCTGTAGCTTTGCCAGCGTCAGGCCGTCCAGCAGGCTGTCCAAATCTACGGGCGGCTCATACTTAAGAACCTCCCTGGGGATCGTCGGATCCTTGTAGAGAAGGCGCTCCGCGTCCTGCTCCCGCTCCTCCAGCTCCTGGGCCATGTATTTATATGTCTTATACTCCAGCAGCCGGCGTACCAGCTCGGCTCTCGGATCCTCCTCATCCTCTTCTTCCTCGTCCTGGGCAGGCAAAAGCATCCTTGACTTTATATCGATCAGGGTTGCCGCCATCACGAGAAATTCGCTGACAATGTCCAAATCCGTCTTCTCCATCCGGCTGACGTAATCCAGATACTGCTGCGTGATCAGCACGATCGGGATATCATAAATACTGACTTTATTCTTTTCTATTAAATGGAGGAGAAGATCCAGCGGACCTTCAAAATTCTCAAGCTTATAGGAAATTCCCATCTGTTTTTCTTCTTTCGTCAATGCATCTTCCTCCCCCGGTGGCCGGAGGGCTGTCGTTCTCTGCCAGAGCGTGTTTGAAAATTCATTTCCGCCATCTGCACGCCCCACTTCGCGGCATATTTGCCCCCAATTCAGTCAGCGTAGCCCACTACGCCTCCTTCATCGGGGACGAATCTCCCACAAAGTGTGACGCACATCTGACGAAAAGCAATTTTCAAACACGCTCTAGTATATCAAAGATGATTTTTCATGGCAACCCCCTCCGGCTTCAGGGTGATCCGGATGAGCTGCGGCCTGTCGTTCAGCCTGATGTTAATGGAATGTGTCCCCAGCCCGCGGCTGACTAACATCGTCTTCCCTTCACTGTCGAACCTGCCGGCGCACCAGGGCAGAAAAAACTGGTATTGCGGGGTCATCACTCCGCCCAGGAACGGCAGGCGGATGGTTCCTCCATGGAAATGGCCGGACAGGGTCAAATCGGCTCCCCACTGCCTGCAGCTCTTAAAGAACAGCGGAGAGTGGAGCATAAGAACCTGGAACCTGGCCGGATCCGCCTTCCCGGCATGACGCTCCAGTTCCCTCTCCGGCAGCCCCGGGATGGTAAAACGGTGGCGGTAATATTGTTCCTCCATATTACATCCGGTGATGCGGATATCCTCGCCAAAGTCCGCGCTTAAGTCGGAGAGATAGACGGCCCCCGCATCGGCTAGCCCCTTTATAAACCTGTCATAGAGATCGCCGTAGACCGTCCTCTCCCGCCTCATCCGCTCCTCATGGTTTCCATTCGCATAAAAGACCGGGTAGCGCGCGGCCAGTTCCCGCACCAGTTCCAGCGTTACCCGCAAATCGGCGTTCCCTCTCGTAACCATCATATCGCCGCCAATCAGAACGGCATCCGGATGGATTCTGTCTATCTCTTCCGTCAATTTTCTGTTTCTCTCACCAAATTCGTTGTTATGTAGATCGGATAGAAATACAAATTCCCGTTTGTTCCCTTTTATTTTTCCCGAGGTAATCTGGTAGTGATCTGTGACAAAGTGTTTTTTTTCATATTCCGATCGCAGAACCATTCCCCCGGCAACGGCCGCCAGGGCAGCCATACAGGCATATATCATAAAATCCTCCTGAATCATTTTTAGAATCCGGCAAACGCACGGAAACCAACCGGTAAAAAGTCCGAAGAACGGACTTTTTACCGCGGTCTGCCGTAACCGGCGCAGACAATAATACTGCATTATAACGCATCTTGTCAGCAGTTCTCACGCAGGTTGGCGTAAGGAGCCTGCTCAAGGCGTATAAAGTACCCCTGCTCATGTTCACAAACCGGGCAGTACTTGGGTGCAATTTTTCCTTCGAAGATATAGCCGCAGTTCAGGCAGATCCACTCAGTGTCTTCCTCGGAAGCAAAGAGTCTGCTGCTTTCAAGCAGGTTGGCGAAAATGCCGAACCGATCCCCATGGGTTTTCTCGATATCCGCGATCATGTGGAATACATGGCCGATACGGTCAAATCCCTCTTCCAGAGCCACATCACCGAAGTCTTTATATACCACATCGAACTCTTCAAATTCATTGTGTTCCGCGGCCCTTAAAAGATCCACGGTTTTCTCACACATATCAACCGGATATCCGCCGTCAATATGGATTGTCTCTCCCGTCATTTCCTTTAAGAACTTATAAAATACTTCCGCATGCTCCTTCTCCTGCTCGGCCGTATATAAAAAGACCTTCTCAATTACAGGAAGCCCTTCCTTCTTAGCCACTGAGGCGGCAAACGTATAGCGGTTTCTCGCCTGGCTCTCACCGGCAAAAGCACGCATCAGATTTTTAGCAGTAGCGCTTGTTTTCAAAACACTGTCCATCAACTTAGTCCTCCTCATTCATTTGTTGGTACTAGTTACTCCGAAAACAGGCAATGTATACCAATCCTAATACACTTATATTTAAAAAAACGTCAAGCAGACTTTTAATTTAGTTGAGATGAGGGGGAATCCGGGCAAGTTGTCGACGGGACTGAAGACTCAGCGAAGTGTACTGCCCCGTCCGTCATCTTCAGAGGCCGATTATCTCTTTCGTCAAGTGCGGGGATGGTATTGCCGCAACCACTTGTACCTATAAACCGGTTGTATTCCGCGAGGCGTTTTTTGTGAGTGGAGCGCAGTGTAAGTCACAAAAATCCCGAGGGTTGCGGCGCGAAACGGTGCTTTTTACCGTTTCTGTGCATCGCGAAGCGTGTTGCTGGGCACGGAGTGGACAGCAAGATGACAGATCACCGCTTCCCGTCCTTCCAAGCACATAAGATGAACATAGACCACTTATGGATAATATGCAACCAAAGCGGTTCAGTATTTAATGTAGTGGGAGGTGCAGATACCTTGATTACTTATGATAAATTATGGAAAACCATGAAAGAAAAGAAGATAACTCAATACCGTCTGATCAAGTACTACGGATTCAGCGCCGGACAGATTGGACGGCTGAAAAAGAATATGTATGTATCCACCCATACAATCGAGACGCTCTGCAGCATTCTGGATTGCAGGGTGGAAGATATATTTGAATACAGGCCGGACAGCGGTTTATGTGAGCCGTCCCCCGTATCTTCTGACAGAGACTCGTTCAAGGCTCTGGAAAATTCCGAAGACAGACTTCTTTAGGATTTTTTCAGGCCGCTCTCTCCACACACGCTGATCCCAGCTTCTTTCAAAAGCCGGACTGTCATTCCGTCACCCGGGATTAATTTCTTTGCAAAATTCCCGTCGTAGATGAAACCGCTGCCGCAAGACGGGCTCCTGTCTTTTAAGACCGCCCTCCGGCAGTTTTTTTCCCGTGCAATTTTCAGCGTCTCTCCGGCGCCTTTTATGTATTCTTCGGTCACATCGCGCCCGTCCTCCGTGATCACTCTCTCATCCCTGATCTCGGCAGGCATGCGGGGTGTCGGAAGTCCGCCCAGTACCTCCGGGCAGACGGGTATAATCTCCGCTCCTGTGCTCTTTAAAAAATCCACTACTTCCTGGCAGTAATTAGATTCACCGCTGTACTTGCATTTTTCTCCCAGCAGACAGGCGCTCACCAGGATCGTTTCCATCCTTTTCTCCCTCTGTTCTCTTCCTATATCCCTGCACATATTGGCTCTTCTCCTTCTCCGGGCCTTATCCGGCCCATTCCGTCATAAAACTGCAAACTGACTGTTATAGAGTTCAAAGTAAAATCCCTTCCGTTCAAGCAGTTCTTCGTGATTGCCCTGCTCGATAATCCGGCCGTTTTTCATAACCAGAATGATGTCGGCCTCGCGGATCGTGGAAAGACGGTGGGCCACGATGAAGCTGGTCCTGCCTTCCATCATTCTTGCAAATGCCTCCTGAATCATAATCTCCGTCCTCGTATCAATGGAGGAGGTTGCCTCGTCGAGAATCAGCATCGGAGGCAGGCAGAGCATGACACGGGCTATACAGAGAAGCTGTTTCTGTCCCTGGGACAGGTTGCCGCCGTCCTCCGAGATAACCGTGTCATAGCCGGCCGGCATACGCATGATAAAGCCGTGGGCATGGGCCTTCACGGCCGCCTCACGGATCTCCTCCTCCGTAGCGTCCGGTTTCCCGTAGGCAATGTTGTCGCGGATAGAGGCGGCCTTAAGCCATGTTTCCTGAAGCACCATGCCATAGCCGGCTCTCAGGCTCTCCCGCGTCATATCCCGGATATCGGTGCTGTCCACGCGGATGGCGCCCTGATCCACGTCGTAGAAACGCATCAGCAGGTTGATTACCGTACTCTTGCCGCAGCCGGTCGGACCCACAATCGCTATCCTCTGGCCCGGATGTACGGTCAGGTTCAAATCCTCAATCAAACTGGTCCCGGGATTGTAAGAGAAAGAAACATGGTCTATCGTGACCTTGCCTTCCACATGCTCCGGATGCTTCGCATCCTCTTTGTCCGGAATCAGTGACTCCTCGTCTATCAGCTCAAAGACACGGGCCGCCGAGGCGAGGGCATTCTGGAATTCCGTGGCCACACCCGTAATCTCATTAAACGGTTTTGTATACTGGTTTGCATAATTTAAAAATGAGGTAAGCTGTCCCACGGTCAGCACTCCCCGGATCGCCGCATAGGCTCCGGCCACCCCGACGCTGGCATAGACGATGCCGTTGACAAACCGTGTTGCCGGGTTGGTGATGGAGGAAAAGAATGTGGCCTTCAGGCTGCAGTCCGCCAGCTTGTCGTTGATCACGGCAAAACGCCTGGACGCCTCCTCCTCATAGCTGAATGCCTGGACGACCTTTTCATTGTCCAGAATCTCGTTGATTAGGGATGTGATTTCCCCTCTGGCCTCCGACTGGGCCCTGAACATATAAAAGGTCTTCTTTGCAATGAAACCGGCCACAAACAGGGAAATCGGGGTCAGCACCACAACGATTGCCGCAATAACCGGGTTGATATAGAACATGAACGCCAGCGTTCCCGCTATGGTGAGCAGGCCGCTGAACAACTGGGTGAATCCCATCAAAAGGCCGTCGGAAAACTGATCAATATCCGTGATGACACGGCTGAGCACTTCGCCGTACTGGTGGCTGTCCACATATTTCAGCGGCAGCTCCTGTATTTTTTCAAAGGCCCGTATCCTCATATCCTTTACGACACGGTACGTGATATGGTTGTTAATAACGTTCATAAGCCATTGTGCCAGGGCGGTGATAAGGATCACGGCCGCCATCGTCTTCAGTATTACAAACAGTCCCGGGAAATCGACTTCCCCGACGCCGATCACAAGATCCACGGCCTTTCCGATCAGGATCGGGATATAGAGGGTCAGCGCCACCGTGATTCCTGCCAGAATCAGGGACAGAAGAACCATCCATTTGTAATGTCCGATATCCTGTAGAACACGCTTCATTGTTGTCTTCTGTCTGAGTGTTTTCTCTTTCTTCTCATGTTTGGACATTATTGGTTCACCTCCTCACCTGAAAGCTGGGACAGGCAGATCTCCCTGTAGACAGGACAATTTTCAAACAACTCCTGATGTTTCCCGATTCCGGCCACCGAGCCTTCATCCAGCACCAGGATTTTATCGGCCTGCTTCACGGTAGTGGCCCGCTGGGAAACGATGAATACGGTCATGCCGTCCGTTTTTTCCCGGATCGCCTTCCGAAGCCGTGCGTCCGTGGCAAAGTCGAGCGCCGAAGCGCTGTCGTCCAGGATCAGGATATCCGGCTTTCTCACCAGCGCTCTGGCGATGGTCAGCCTCTGGCGCTGCCCGCCGGAAAGATTCTTGCCTCCCTGAAGCAGATTGGCATCCAGGCCTCCCTGTTTACTCTCCACCACATCCTTGGCCTGGGCAATGTCCAGCGCATCCAGAATCTCATCGTCCGTGGCATCCGCCTTGCCCCACTTCATGTTGTCCCGGATACTGCCGCGGAACAGCACCGCTCTCTGGGGCACGACGCCGATGCGTCCTCTCAGCTCTTTCAGCCCGTACTCTTTCACATCCACACCGTCAACGCTCACCGTTCCCTTTACCGCATCGTAGAAGCGCGGAATCAGGTTCACTACGGAGGATTTACCGGAGCCGGTACCTCCGATGATTCCGATCGTCTCTCCCTTCATTGCGTCAAAGTGGATATCGCTTAGGGAATCCGCCTTGGCTCCCTGGTAGGCAAAACTTACATGGTCAAACGAAACCATCGGAACCGCAGCCTGTCCGGTCTGAGCCGCCTGACTTTCGACTGCCTGCTCCTTTACCGCATCTTTTCTCCCGGCCTTCGCGCCGGAGGTTTCCGCGCCCTTCTCCGTGATACTGCTCTTTGTATCGAAAATACTGTTGATCCTGCCCGCGCAGGCAAAGGCCTTTGTCATTGTAATAATCAGATTAGCCAGCTTGATAAGCTCCACCAGAATCTGTGACATGTAGTTGACAAGGGCCACCAGCTTGCCCTGTGGGATTGCGCCCGCGTCCACCTGCGTTGCCCCCACGTAAATCAGGACTACGATAGCCAGGTTGATAATCACGTAGGTAATCGGATTTAAGAGAGCCGAAATCTTCCCTACGAAAATCTGGAAGTCAAATAAAAGGCCGCTCTCCGCATAATAGGCCGACGTCTCATCCTTTTGGCGGTTAAAGGCCCTGACCACCCTGACTCCGGTCAGGTTTTCCCTGGTCATCTGGAGCACCCGGTCAAGCTGCTTTTGGACTTTCTTATATAAGGGCATCGTGATGAACATGATTCCAAACACCACTATGGAGAGCAGCGGTATTGTCACCACGAAAATCATTGCCGATTTGACATCAATGGTAAACGCCATGAACATGGCTCCGAATACAATAAACGGTGATCGCAGGAACAAGCGCAGCGTGAGGTTGACTCCCGACTGTACCTGGTTGACGTCGCTGGTCATTCTCGTAATCAGCGTAGCCGTCCCCTCTGTGTCGATCTCCGTATAAGAAAAATGATTGATATGGTCAAAGAGCTCTTTTCGCAGCGCCGTGCCGAATCCCACGGCAGCCTTTGCCGCGAAATACTGTGCGGTCAGCGAACAGGCGAGGCCGATCACTCCGAGAAGGATCAGAATGCCTCCCATTCTGAGTATATAAGGCAAATCCTCATTCCTGATACCGGTATCAATAATCTTAGCCATAACGAGCGGTACAAAGAGCTCAAAACTGGCCTCCAGCATCTTAAAAAGCGGCGCCATCACCGCCTCGGTCCGATATTTTTTAAGGTATTTCATTAAGCTTTTCATCGGTTATTCCCCTGTCCTGCTTTTTTCTTTCAATAATTATTATTTGATCCATCCCGTATCTCACGCCGGGCAACTCATTTTTGCTCCTTATTGTAGCACATCGGAAGAGAGGGTTCAAGTTCAAAAAGACCCAAAGAACCTTAAAAAAAGTTCTTTGGGTCTTTTAACTTGGAGTAAGGACACTAGAGCGTGTTTGAAGTTTCTTTCTTCTTTACGTCTTTAATTCCCGGCACAGGCCTTTACAAATGCCCGGAAAACCGCCTGCTGCTCATCGGAATCATACATCATCTCAGGATGCCACTGGGTCGCCGCCGCGAAACGGCTGCCCTCCATCTCGATTGCCTCGATCACACCGTCCGTCGATACGGCGCTGACGATAAAACCGGCGCCCGGATCTTTGACGGCCTGGTGGTGGAAGGAGTTCACCCCTACTGTTTCTTTTCCGAAAATTTCCCTGAGCCTTGTCCCCTCTTTCGTTGTCACTCGGTGTGACACATTGTTCATCGGATACATATCGTTGAAATGATGATTGAAATTCCCTTCAATCTCCAGATCCTGATACAGATTTCCGCCTGCCGCCACATTTAAAATCTGGATTCCGCGGCAGACTCCCAGAATTGCTTTATCGGTCTCATTCAGTATGTACTTTGTAAGCTCCACGTCCTGGCGGTCTCTCATCGGCATGATCAGCCCGCAGTATCTCTTAGCGTCCTCTCCGTATTCCTGCGGATTAACGTCATGGCCGCCGCTGATCAGGACGCCGTCCATTCTGGTCACCATTTCTTTCACCGTCTCCATATCCTGACAGATGGGAATCATAACCGGCACTCCCCCTGCCCGCTCAATCGACTGAATATAATTTTCTGCCAGGAAATTCCACTTCTGGCCGGTAATTCCCATATGGGACACACTCCCAATCTCATCTCTGTAATCATAGTTGCATGTGATTCCAATCAATGGTTTCATGTCTCTTCCTCCGTTTTTAAGTTATAATTTAATTATTTTGTAACAATCCATTAGTCTGCATGATGACTGCTGTTCAATATATCTGCTGCTATTATTCGTGATGGCTTGTTCTGATGTCTTTTTCTTCCATCTCTTTCCAGGGCTGCCATTTCTCTGTTTCCCATTTCTTTGTATCGGAAAAATATTCTTCCGTCAGCTTCTTAACTTCTCCATGGCAGAGGTAAACACCGATCATGTTGAAGAGGATAATCAGGAAAGACCCGAAGTCTACGTAGTTAATCAGGGCGCTGATTCCAACCATGCCTCCGATAAACATCAGCCCGAGATATACGTATTTTCCCCATACGCCGGCTTTTTCACCAAACAGCTTTACAAGCTGGTCACAGCCGAATAATGTCTGGGCAACTGCCGTCGTAAAGCAGAACAGTGTCAGTGAAAGGGATACGATAAATCCGCCTGCAACCGGGCCGAGCGCTTTCTGGAAACCGGCGATTGTCAGTGTTGAAACGGAAGCGTCCGTCTGCCATACGCCTGTTGTCAGGATTACAAAACAGGTAACGCTGCAGACGATAATTGTATCAAAGAATACTTCGAAAATTCCCCACATACCCTGCTGTACCGGATGGTTCACATCCGATGCCGTATGTGTGATTGTGGTAACGCCGGTACCGGAGTCATTGGAATAGATACCGCGGCAGACGCCCCACCGGATACACATGGCAATCGTTGCCCCGCCGAAACCGCCGACAGCCGCACGGCCTGTAAATGCATACTGGAAAATAGAAATAAATGCGGAAGGAATTTCTTTGTAATTCACTGCGATTGCAATCAGTCCGCCTACCATATATACGACGCTCATAACTGGAACGATTTTTTCCGTAAAGCTTAAAAGTCTTGTAAGTCCGCCGAGTACGATCAGGGCAGCCGCGATAATCAGCACTGCTGTGGAAACCATACGCGGGATGTGAATTGTTTCAACGGTATCTACCACGGAACCAATCTGTGCGGATGCCGCAAGGAACAGACAGAAGGCACAGCTTATTGCATAGGCAATTCCCATCCATTTCCAGCCCGTTGCCTTTGGAAGGTAATATTGAGGGCCGCCGAACCATTTGCCGTCCTGGTCACGCTGACGGTATTTCATGGCGAGAACCACCTCGCTGTATTTAACAACACAGGCAAAAAGACCGGTCAGCCAGAGCCAGAACACGCCTCCCGGGCCGCCGTAGCCGATGGCGATCGCCGTACCCACAATGTTGCCGGCGCCAAGCGTCGAAGCCAGAGCTCCCGTTACTGCCTTATATCCTGAAATTTTATTGCTGTCTTTGCTTTTTTCATCACCCTTAAACGCTTTTACAATTGTATTTTTAAGTACAAATCCAAGCTTTGTAAACTGTATAAATTTGTATCTGAATGACAGAAAGATGCCTCCGCCTACCAGCCAGATTAACATCGGATACCCCCATACCCAGTTTGTAAACGCTAAGATCGGATTGTTCATGATACTTCCTCCTTCGTTGATTTAGACTTTTTCATTCATTTACTTTTACCATTCCCGGGGTTCAGTAATTGTATGTCTAAACGATAACATGATGGGAAAGCTCCATGTCAATCCGTATTTTTCTGTAATTTTTACACAAACTTAACGTTCACACCCTGTTTTTAATGATTTCTTTACGTTTTGACGGTAAAACAGGAGTTGACTCGAACATTTCAGCCAGAATGATGCCAATCAGGCCCGCCGTCAGCTTGCCTGCCACCATGGGAATCACCGCGTCGGGGCGGACGGCGGAGATGTATCCCATCAGATCACCGAGCGCCGCCGTCGCCGGAACGCTGAACGCCATGGCGACCACTTTGCCTTTTTTGTCCATATCTTTAATCATATCGAACATGGGGAGTGAATTTGCCATCGAAGCGAGGATGCCCGCCACCGAGACGTCATTGATTCCGAGAAGCTTTGCCGCCACCTTAAGCACCGGTGCCAGACATCGGTTCAACACGCTGACAAACGGATAGGCCCCTGCCAGGGTCACGCCGATAATCCCCACGGTCTTAAGCTGTTCCCCCAGCGGATCCATCCCCGGAATCACGACAAGCCCAAGCATTTCTTCCAGAGAAGCAAACATCAGCGAAAGGACGCAGATACATTTCAGCAGTTCCCCGAACGCCTTAAAGCAGGACAGGGTCCGGTCCGGCAAAACCGTGAGGAAAAAGGCCAGAACCGCAGAGATGAGGATCACGGGAACCGAATTGGCCAGGATCACGCGCCCCGGAATCCCGGCTGCTGCGGCTCCGGTGATTAATCCGAACGGAATTGCAATAATCCCAAGCACAATCCCCTTTGAGATGGCCCTCCTGTCCTCCTCACGGCAGATACTCAGTGAGACAGGGATTGTAAAGACAATCGTGGCTCCCATCATCGAGCTCAGAAGAACGCCGGAAAGAACCTGGATTGACTCGTTGTCCGTCATGGCCGCGGCCAGAGGGTATCCTCCCATGTCCGTAGAAAAAAGGATTCCGGATACCATAGCCGGATCCGCCCCGAGTTTCAAGAACAGAGGCGCTGAAAACGGAGCCAGGATTTTCCCCACCACCGGGGCAATACACATGATTCCCGCCATTGCCATTGTCAGAGAACCGACCGCATTAAACCCTTTTTCAAATTCTCCGGCCAGTCCCAGCCTTCCCCGCAGCAACGCCTTATCAATTGCCCCTGCCGCAAGGAACGCCATCATAACTACTGTCAGCATTTTTCCCATACTTTCCCTCTCTTTCCTCCATCCTGCCGCTGAAAATTGATTTTTCCCTATCCTACAACCTGAAGTCCGATAAATGTCAATCCCCATTGCAGGGCAAAAAGAGAGAAAAGATGGAGTGCACTCCGCCTTTTCTCTCTTTTATTGGTGACAACGGTTACCTGCGCGCACAGGCGCGCAGATTACCGTTTTGCTTCATAGCAGTACATAGTGAGCGGTTCTCCGTCCAAATGACAGATATACATATGGTGATCTTCTGTTTTCATCACTTTTCCTATCTCGATTTCGGACAGCTTATATCCGCAATTCTTATATCCCTCCCTCAGAGCCTCTATATCGGCCAGTTTTTTGTTGCCCTCCGGATACCGTTCGATCAGAAGCCTCCGGCTCTTTGCTTCCGGTGCAAACCCCTGAAATGCCCCCAGTACCGTTCCGTCCTGCTTCAGCAGATGATGGATATCTTCCAACTGCGTCTGCTTATGATAAAAGGAATATTCATTTTCACCGAAGAAACTCATGAAAAGATCGACGCAGCCGTCCTGGATGGGCGGCTTCTCCGATGCGTCCGCGATATAGAGAATGTCCAGTCCGGGATATAACTGTTCAAACAGCTCTTTGTAGGCGGCCAGGACCTCCTGATACTTGTCTATAATAATGTAAATACAGTTTTTCGGCATCTGGTGAAGAGAATTATAGGT
>CATWBR010000017.1 GCA_958349075.1 uncultured Clostridium sp. | reverse complement strand
CTGTACAAAAGAAGTACAAATCATAAATGGGCGAGACCATGGGTAAGCTCCTTAAAGAAACTGAAGAGAAGCTTACAAAAGAGGATGCGGGAATGTCGGAGTATGGTGAGATACAGACGATGTTCCTGCATTTTTTATTGTATTATAGGAAAGCGCCCTGTGAAATAAAAACCGAAAGTATAAAGATGGAAATTAAGATTCCTGCCAAATATCAGGGCATAAGAAGTACGGCCTGTGGTGATACTAATTTCATTCAGAAAATATAATGGAAAGCAGGTGGGACAGATGCCGGAATTCACGAAAAAGCAGCGAAAAGTATTATTGACAGCGGGAGTTACGGCCGCTGTCTATCTTTGCTTTAAATTCCTTTTACCGCTGTTTCTGCCATTTCTCGTCTCATACCTGATTGCCTTGATTCTCCGGCCGTCTGCGGCTTTTCTGGAGCGGAAGCTGCGTTTTAAGATTAAGGGAAAAGAGTACGGCGTTCCGATTGGCGTGATCGGAGGAATCGAGATTATTTTGGTTCTGGCTCTTCTCGGCGCCGGTTTTTTCTATGGGGGCAGACGCCTTTTTATGGAAGCAAACCAGCTTGTCAATGCCGTACCGGGCTGGATTCAGGGCTTCGATGAATGGCTGACCGGCATGTGCCATTCGGTTGAGGCATTCTGCCGCCTGAAGGAAGGCGTTCTTGTGAAAATGGTGCAGGACGTGCTTCTGGGCACAGCCAGAGCGTTTAAAACGGCAACAATGCCGAATCTGGTGGTCAACTCCGTCGCCGTCTTTGGTTTTTTCATCAAAGTGGCAATCATAACGGTAATTCTTTTCATCGCATCCATCCTTTCCCTCCAGGAGATGGATGAGCTGAGGGAGAGACGGTACAATTCCATTTTCAGGAGAGAGTTTTCCCTCCTGGGCAAGAGGCTGGCACTGACGGGAAATGCATGGCTCAAGACCCAGGCCGTGATTCTTTTCCTGACCACTTGTCTTTGCATTCTGACATTGATTGCGATCGGAAATCCTTACTATATTATCGCAGGAATCGGAATCGGGCTTCTGGACGCGCTGCCCATCTTCGGAACCGGCACGGTCCTGATACCCTGGGGGATTTTCCTCCTGCTACAGCAAAAATGGTATCAGGGCCTGATGCTTTTAGGCGTCTATCTGGTGTGTTACTTTCTGAGGGAGTTTGTCGAGGCAAAGCTGATGGGGAAAAAGATGGGCCTGTCGCCGCTGGAAACGTTGATGTCGATGTATGTGGGCCTGCAGCTCTTTGGTTTTCTGGGATTCATTCTCGGTCCCGTCGGATTAATGCTGATCGAAGATCTGGTGGAGGAATATGATAAGAACAGCAGTAAAAATAAAAACGGATCAGGAAACAGCGGTGAAGAAAACAGAAGTGAAGAAAGCAGCAGTGAAGGAAACGGCAGTAAAGAAAGCAGTGCAAAAAACAGTTGAGGCGCAGTCAAAAATAGCGTAGCCAGCCGCACGGAGAATACGCCATAACCGCCGGAACCGGCGATTCAGCAAGGCGTTAATATAGCCGAAAACGCTGAAATTACTGCAACATGTCTGTTAAATGTGATAGAATAGCAGAATAAGGCTTCCGGTAGAAAATTTCCGGCAAAACAACCGGGGAATAAAAGGCCGGAGTTAAGGTAAAAGTAACGGCAAGAAATTGTAAAACAGCATTAAAAACAGAAAACGGAGGAACAGGGATGAAACTCTATTACCGGGAATGCGGAAAGGGACAGCCGATGATCCTGCTCCATGGAAATGGGGAGGACGGCACTTATTTTGAAAAACAAATCCGGTTTTTCTCAAAGAAATACCGGGTTATAGCCATAGACACGAGAGGTCATGGAAAATCCCCGAGAGGGACGGCGCCTTTCACACTGGAACAGTTTGCAGAAGATTTAAAGAACTTTCTCGATGAGAAAAAACTCAAGCGGATCATTCTTCTTGGCTTCAGTGACGGAGGAAATATTGCCCTTACATTTGCGCTGCGGTATCCGAAGTATGTGGACCGTCTTATTTTAAACGGGGCGAATCTGAATCCGTTTGGGGTAACGCCGTCCGTGCAGCTTCCGATAGCGGCAGAGTACGGACTGTGCCGTCTCCGCAGAATGGCGCCAAAACTGTCAGGAACAAAGATGACCGGGAAAAAGACGCCCGGAACAAAGACAGCCGGCACAAAGACACCCGGGGCAGAGAAGCAGCCTGTGGGAAGAGAGCAGTATAAGGGTTCCCTGGAGCAGAAAACAGAGCTTTTGGGCCTGATGGTCAAAGGCCCCTGGATTCATCCGTCGGAGCTTAAAAAGCTCCAAATGCCGGTGCTTGTCATTGCGGGAACGGAAGATATGATTCGAGGCCGCCATACAAGGCATATATACCATGCGATTCCCGACAGCAGGCTGAAGCTGATACGGGGGGATCATTTTATTGCCTTGAAAAAAAGCAGTGAATTCAATCACGCCGTTGCCCTCTTTCTTCATGCAACGGAAGGAAGCATGACAATGACGATGAAACGCCTTTGGGCGGACCGCCATCCCGGGCGGCTGGATCATGAGGATGGGGTGGATTTCTCAGTCCTTGTACCGCTGGTCAAAAAAGAAGGGGAATATCATCTTTTATTTGAAGTCAGATCCGATGTGCTGAAGAGCCAGCCGGGAGAGGTGTGCTTTCCAGGCGGCGCTGTGGAGCGGGGGGAGACGAGAAGAGAGGCCTCTGTCCGCGAAACAATGGAGGAGCTGGGCATTTACGAAAACCAGATTGACATGATAGCTCCGCTCGATATACTGATTACTCCGGCCAATATGGGAGTCTATCCGTTCCTGGCGGAACTTAAGGGATACCGCCAGACATTCTCGGCCGATGAAGTAGACCATGTCTTTACGGTTCCTCTGAAATGGTTTCTGAATCATGAGCCGGAATGCTATGACACAGAGGTGCAGACGATACCGGGGAAAGACTTCCCATTTGAGCTGATTCCGAACGGTGAGGAATATCACTGGAGGAAAGGGAAATACAAGGTAATGTTCTACCGGTATGAGAATCAGGTGATATGGGGGATGACCGCTAAGATACTGCACTCCTTCATACAGAGATGCAAGCAGGAGATGGGAATGAAAAATTAGGCCGTCTGCCTTACCAGCACCTGCAGTTCCGTCAGATACTCCTCATGCCGGTTCGTATCGTTCATATCAATATGGTACAGCTCCAGCGGCGCTCCGCAGCTCTCGTAGCCTGCATCCCGGATACGCTCCATTAATTCGGCAAAAACTTCCGATATCCTCTGCTCATACATGCCCCAGTAAAACAGTGATGCATAGTGGCCTTCCGGGATCACGGAGCTGTGATTGTCCCAGTCGCTTATGAAGAATACGGAACGGAAATGGTTATAGATTCCCTGCTCTATGCTGGCCGGATCCATTTCCGCGCCGAACCCCTTGATTCCGATAATATGGATATTGTCTTCGTATTTGTGTTCCAGCTTCTTAAGGACAAAATCTACGTCATTTTCCAGAATGATGTCTTCCGTGAGCTGGAAACATGGCCTGGCGTCGAAATGGCGTATGGTAAATTTGCGGTCCTCGGTCAGCCGGTCCTCCAGCAGTTCTTTTTTACGCGCCTCAATATCTTTATATTTTTCCTGCAGCCTTGCAACCTGAGTCAGGATCAGGGCTTCCTCCTCGTCCAGAAGGCTCAGTGTGGATTCTATGTCACGGTTATTAATGTATTCCCGTATCCGCTCCAGAGGGATATCAAGCTCTCTCAGGGAGCGGATGATATTCAGCTTTCCGATATCCTGCACGCCGAACATACGGTATCCGTTTTGTCCCCGTTTGGGGGAGAGAATCCCCTGCTCCTCGTAATACCGCAGCGTGTCGCTGCAAAGTCCGTATAGTCTTGAAATTTCTTTAATTTTATATGAATTGTTCAACTTCTTATTCCTCCCTTGACCTTCGTATTATACGAAGGTTTATAATAGAAGTCAAGAAGAGGAGGTTTTATCATGTTACTTAAAAAATTCTGCCGGTTTGTTATTCCCTCCATTATCTCGATGTGGATCTTTGCGCTCTACACGATGGTAGACGGCATCTTTGTTGCAAGAGGAGTGGGGGAGTATGCCCTGGCAGCGGTTAACCTGTCGATGCCTTATACGATTTTTATCTTTTCATTGGGACTGATGATGGCGACAGGAACATCGACACTGATTGCAATATTCCTGGGGGAAGGGAAAGAGGAGGAGGCCCGCAATACATTTAACCAGAACATTGTTATCCTCATAGCGGCCGGACTCATTGTCTCCCTCCTGACCTGGTTTAATCTTGAGAGGATCGCTTACTTTCTGGGGGCAGCCCCGGAGACGATTGAATACGTGAAGGGATATCTGGGCTGGATATCGGTATTCGCGGTATTCTTTATTGTTTCCTATAATATGGAGATTTTCGTGAAGACGGACGGATGCCCGCCGCTTCAGATGGCCGGTGTAATGACGAGTGCGGTTACCAATATTGTGCTGGACTACCTTTTTGTCATGAAGCTGCATATGGGTGTGGAGGGAGCCGCCATTGCCACGGGTATCGCCCAGGTGGTTTCCACAACGCTGTTTCTTTTGTATTTCCGTTTCCGTTCCAAACGCCTGTATTTCTGCAAGTTTAAGTGGAATCTGAAACTTTACCGGAGAATCATCCCGCTGGGACTTTCAGACAGTATCACCGAGATGTCCGGCGGACTTGTGATATTCCTGTTTAACCACATGATTCTGAGCGTGATTGGAAATAAGGGGATCGTCAGCTACACCGTTATTTCCTATATGAACACATTGGCTCTCAACAGTATGGCGGGAATCAGCCAGGGAGCGCAGCCGCTTGTCAGTTTCCAATACGGAGCCGGGGAGCGGAAGAAATACCGGCAGTTGTTCCGGTATTCCATCGTGTCTGCCTGCATCTCGTCGGTGGTGTTCCTGTTTATAGCAGAAGGGATGCCTCAGGCAGTGGTGGGACTGTTCCTGGGAAATGCCGATCAGGAGCTGTCGGCCTACACCGTGAGCGCGCTCCGCATGTACGGTCTTTCTTTCGCCATCGTCGGATTTAACGTGGTGACGGCCGGTTTCTTTACGGCCATTGAGCGGCCGGTCTACTCTGTGGTGATTTCCTCTGCCAGAAGTTTTGTCCTTCTGTCGGCCTGTCTCGTTGTAATGACGGCTCTGATCGGGGAGAACGGAATCTGGCTGTCCACCATAGCATCGGAAACACTGTGCCTCTGCATCACCCTGTTTTTCTTCTGGCGTTACAAAAAAGCAGGCAGTTTAAGCGGAAACAGAGTGAAAAGCGGTATGGCTTCAGTATCCGAGAATACTTAACCCCTTCTCTGATGTCAAAAATCCCCGTATGGAACGGAAGAAATGCACGTACCATATGGGGATTTACTTACATATACGCGCCGGAACGGATTTTCCGGGAACGCGCCTGCCATTACAATTGTCACAGCGGGAAGATGTCGAGCCTCATAATCCTTCCGTCCTCGTCGATCTCGGTGATATAGGCGGTTACCGGAACAACGCGGTCGCCGTACTCGATGAAATAACATACGTTGTCATCTGCCTTGTGAACCGTGTTGGTTATCGGGAACGGGCCTCCGTTGAAACCGAATCTGTGATGGAACATCATTTCAATGGCCATCTTGCCCTCCAGATGCATGATATCCTTGTTGAGTTTCAGGAAGGATGTGTCGTGTAGGATTCCCTTTTCATTGAATAAATCGGCAAGGCCGATATTGTCGCCTTTTTTCATGCACTCCATATATTGTTCTAAAATGCGCATAGCTATTGCTCCCTTCTGATAATAATCAATATAAAATACGGCTGGGTCCGTCCGGCGTTACCGTCCACGCCGGTTGCAGCGTCCCGGCTCCTAGAAACGCTCGGAGCGGAGCAGGGCGTCGATTCCTCCGTCTACAAACAGGATAACGCCGTTGATGCCGCTGGCCAGTGGCGATGACAGAAATACAATGGCATTGGCGATCTCGGAAGCGTCCAGGAATTCCTTGCGGCCGTATCTGGTCGGGATGGGAATCAGCAGGGCGGCATCCATCTGTTTCTCCGTCATGCCCTTTGTCATCGGCGTGGTGGTATTGCCGGGAGCCACCGCATTGATGCGCAGCCCGTCTGCAGCCCAGGAAGAAGATACGCGGCGCACCCAGCGGGCCAGGGCGTGTTTGGATGAACTGTAGCAGGACGGTGTTTTATCCGGTGGGATATGGCCGGCAAATTCCATTGTGGCGCTCTCATCGGCTACGTTTGAGAGCATGTCGACCCAGTCTCTTTTTACGGTGGCGTTCGTAATAGAGTTGGACGAGGTCACAACGCAGTTACCGCCCTTTTTCTTCAGCAGGGGACGCAGGCCGTCGGCGATGGCGATCGCTGCAAAAAAATTCAGTGCAAAAATTTTCTTAGGCGGAGCGGTAGGGCCCACACCGGCATTGCAGATAACGCCGTCGATGCCGTCAGGGTACTTTAAAAATACGGCCTTGACTGCTCCCTTTCTGCCCTCATCAGTGGAAAGGTCCGCGGTGTAATCTCCTCCGTTAAAGTCAATGTTAAATACTTCGTGGCCTTCGTCCTCCAGTTTTTTGCGGGCTTCGGCTCCTATTCCGGTAGTTCCTCCGGTAATTACATAGATACTCATTCTCCTCACCTCATTCTCTAAAATCCAAACAGCCGACGTACGGATCCGGTGCGCTGCCGATTGGTGTGCCCCCAATTATAGTAAGCTCAAAAGTATTTGTCAAACTATTTTGTTTTCATTGTGAAGAACGTAACAATTGTAGGTAGAACTGTTAAAGTTATAACGCTTGTTAAAAAAACAATATGAATAATCTGATAATTACTCTGAGCCCTTTATTTTAAAGCGTTTTACTACAGCTTGACAGGAGAGGGAAAGAAGCGCAAAACAGGATGGCTCCCGGCTGGAAAGGCCGGAAACCGGGGTGGAAAAATATTTTTTTGACAATAACCTTCTGGCATTCCTGCCCGGCGGGGCTTGACAAAGAACGCATTCTGGCGTAAAATCAAATTTACCAAAAATTATAGAAACCATAATTTGACAGAGCAGAAAAGCGTTGAAGGGGACTATTAGATCTTTACACACATCCAGAGAGGAAACCGGCGGTGAGAGGTTTTCGTGTCAAGGAAGATTGAACCTGCCCCGGAGCCATGCATGAAAGTGTATCGTACATCCGGCGTTAACGGATATAAAGTGAACTGTGCACCGATGTCTTAGACCGGATGTCGGAGCCGGTTAAATTGGGTGGTACCGCCGAAGAATGTTAAGCCATTCGGTCCCTTCGATCATTTCGATGACGAAGAGATCGCGTGGCTTTTTTATATCATAGGAAAGTGCTCTATGATATAAAAAGCCCTCCGGGCAGGATCGCACTGCGGCGGTAAGGAATAATGCCGCCAAAGCGACCCGCCGCAGGCGGAGAATCCCGCAGGCGGGATTCTTTCTTGTTGCAAAGGAACGATAAAATAAAAGAGGAGAGTCATTATGGCAAAGGACAAAAAATTAGTTGAGGCCATCACGTCCATGGATGTGGATTTTGCACAGTGGTATACGGATGTGGTAAAGAAAGCGGAGCTTATCGATTACTCCAGTGTAAAGGGCTGTATGGTGATTAAACCGGCCGGATACGCTATCTGGGAGAACATCCAGGGGGAACTGGACCGGAGATTCAAAGAGACGGGGGTACAGAATGTATACATGCCGATGTTTATCCCCGAGAGCCTTCTTCAGAAAGAGAAGGATCATGTGGAGGGATTTGCGCCGGAGGTTGCCTGGGTGACCATGGGAGGCCTTGAGCCCCTTCCTGAAAAAATGTGTGTAAGACCGACATCCGAGACCCTGTTCTGCGATTTCTATGCAAGGGATATCCAGTCCTACCGCGACCTTCCGAAGTTATATAACCAGTGGTGTTCGGTTGTACGCTGGGAGAAGACAACCAGACCGTTCCTGCGTTCCAGGGAGTTCTTATGGCAGGAAGGACACACGGCACATGCTACGGCAGAGCAGGCAGAAGAGAGAACAGAGATGATGTTAAATCTCTATGCCGATTTCTGTGAGGAAGTGCTGGCCATGCCGGTTGTACGCGGCAGAAAGACAGACAAAGAGAAGTTCGCCGGCGCCGAGGCTACCTATACGATAGAAGCACTGATGCATGACGGAAAGGCCCTGCAGTCGGGAACCAGCCACAATTTCGGCGACGGATTTGCAAAGGCATTTGAAATTCAGTATCTTGATAAGGATAATCAGTTAAAATATGTCCATCAGACATCATGGGGCATGACAACGCGTCTGATTGGTGCTATTATTATGGTACACGGTGATGACAATGGACTGGTGCTTCCTCCGAGAATTGCTCCTGTCCAGGTCATGGTTGTTCCGATTCAGCAGAATAAGGAAGGCGTTCTTGACAAGGCGTTTGAGATTAAAGAGATACTTTCCGGCTTCAGCGTGAAAGTGGATGATTCCGACAAATCACCGGGATGGAAGTTCAGCGAATCAGAGATGCGCGGAATTCCGGTACGCGTGGAGATTGGACCGAGAGATCTGGCGGAAAACCAGGCGGTACTGGTACGCCGTGACACACATGAGAAAATGACTGTTTCACTGGATGAGTTAAACGAAAAGGTGGCTGAGCTCCTTGAGACAATCCAGCATGATATGTTCGAGAGGGCGAAAGCACACCGTGACGCGCATACGTATCAGGCTGTGAACAGGGAGGAGATGAAAGACCTGGCCGACAATAAACCGGGCTTTATCAAGGCTATGTGGTGCGGCTGCCAGGAGTGCGAGGATCAGCTTAAGGAGAGCGTGGGCGTTACGTCACGCTGTATGCCTTTTGAACAGGAAACATTATCTGATAAATGTGTATGCTGCGGAAAACCCGCAACAAAGATGGTATACTGGGGAAAAGCATACTAATTTACGAGATCAAGAGTTCCGCGAGCGGGACTCTTGATTGATATTCAGAACAGAAAGGAGCTGGCGGAGTGCAGATAACAATACCAAAGCAGGTGGAATGGATTCTTGCGGAGCTGAGAGAGCACGGCTATGAGGCGTATGCTGTGGGCGGCTGTGTCAGGGATGCGCTTCTTCAGCGTGAACCGGGAGACTGGGATATCACTACCTCGGCCAGGCCGGAAGCGGTAAAGCAGGTTTTTGGCAAAACCATCGATACCGGGCTTCAGCATGGAACCGTGACGGTTATGCGGGAGCATGTCGGGTATGAGATTACCACATACCGGATAGACGGGGAATACGAGGATGGAAGGCACCCGAAGGAGGTGGCGTTCACCTCGGATCTGAAGGAAGATCTGAGGCGCCGCGACTTCACCATCAATGCCATGGCCTACAGCGGCGAGACCGGGATTGTTGATATTTTCGGTGGAATTAAGGATCTGGAAAGAGGAATTGTGCGCTGTGTCGGCAATCCGGTGGAGCGGTTTACGGAGGATGCACTCCGGATCCTTCGGGCCGTCCGGTTTTCCGCCCAGTTGGGTTTTGAGATTGAGGACAATACGTACCGGGCGCTGTCTGTGATTGCCCCTAACCTTGCCCATGTGAGCAAGGAGAGAATCCAGGTGGAACTCACAAAGACGCTTTTGTCGGACCATCCGGAACGGATTTATCTGGTGGAGGAGACGGGGATGAGCCCCTATGTATCGGATACCTTCAAAGCGGTTTTTGACGGAACAGGGAAGGAGAGAGGAATCTCTGCCTGCGTCAGGGCATCGCGCCTGCCTGCCCGGAAAGCGCTCAGATGGGCGGCCTTTCTGGCATATGCGGGAGAAGAAAATGCGGTCCGGATTCTCAAAGAGCTGAAGATGGACAATGACACGATAAGCAGGGCGGAAACCCTGGTTAAGTGGTTTACAAGGGAGCTTTCCGGGGAGGAGGCAAAGCTCAGGGCCGTCATGAGCAGTATGGAGGACGATCTCTTTGATGATCTTCTGCTGCTGCGGGAACTTTTGCTTCCGGAGGAGAAGGCGGCGACGGAGGCGCTCAGGAAAGCGGCCGGAATAATCCGCAGCCGCGGTGACTGTATCCGTATGAAGGATATGGCGGTAAGCGGAAAAGATCTGATTGCATCGGGGATGAAACCGGGACCGGAAATGGGAGACATCCTGAGCAGCCTGTTTGCTCATGTGTTAGCTCATCCCGAAGACAATAACAAGGGATATCTGCTTAATATGGCCGGTACGCTCGAATGACACTGCAAAGGCGGAACGTAACAGGAAGGAGAAAAGCAATTAATGAGTGAGGCAAACCTGGACGCAAAATACATTCAGATGACGCAGACACCTGTGGAGAGCCTGATTTGCAGGCTGGCTGTTCCGACGATCATCAGCAACCTGATTACGACATTTTACAATATGGCCGATACCTTTTTTATCGGCAGAATCAGCACCAGCGCCTCCGGCGCGGTGGGAATCGCTTTTTCCGTCATGGCCGCCATACAGGCCGTGGGCTTTTTCTTCGGCCAGGGCTCCGGCAACAATATTTCCAGGCTCCTGGGCAGGCAGGAGACGGATAAGGCGGGAAAGCTGGCCGCGGTCGGCTTTTACTCGGCGCTGATAGGAGGGGCGGTCATTGCCCTTCTCGGACTTTTTTTCCTGGAACCTCTCTGCATGCTGCTCGGCTCCACGGAGACCATTCTTCCTTATGCCAAGGACTATCTCAAATATATTCTTATCGGCGCGCCCTATATGGCCGCTTCGCTTGTGCTCAACAACCAGCTTCGTTTTGAGGGAAGTGCGTTTTACGGAATGATAGGCCTGACGACGGGGGCGCTTCTTAACATCATACTGGACCCGATCCTGATCTTCGGGTTTGATATGGGAATATCGGGCGCCGCCCTGGCTACCATCATCAGCCAGTTTGTCAGTTTCTGTCTGCTGTACTGGGGAGTCAGAAGGGCGGGCAATGTCCTGATACGGTTTAAAAATTTCAGACCATCGGTTTATTTCTATAAAATGATATTGAACGGCGGCCTTCCTTCGCTGTGCCGCCAGTCTATCTCGGGTATTGCCATGATCTGCCTGAACACGGCGGCCAGGCCCTATGGGGATGCGGCCATCGCAGCCATGGCGATCGTATCCAGGATTACCAATTTTACTAATTCAATCCTCCTCGGATTCGGACAGGGATTCCAGCCCGTGTGCGGATTTAATTACGGCGCAAAGCTCTATGAAAGAGTGAAAAGAGGGTTCTGGTTCTGTGTGAAAATCGGTACCGTATTTCTTCTGGTTCTGGCTGCGGTGGAATTTGCCGCCGCGCCTCTCCTGATTCAGCTTTTCAGAAAAGGCGATGCACAGGTACTTGAGATAGGAGTAAAAGCATTGAGGCTCCAGTGCATTACATATGGTTTGAACGGCTGGGTTATGATCAGCAACATGATGATGCAGACGACGGGAAAGATGTTCCGTGCTTCCTTTATGGGCATCTCGAGGCAGGGTATATTCCTGATTCCGGCCGTGCTCATGTTACCGGCCTTTATCGGCATACTGGGAATCCAGATTGCACAGCCGCTGGCCGACTGCATCACATTCGTCGTGTGCCTGGTTCTGCAGACCGGGCTTTTGCGGGAGATGAGCAGGGAGGAGAAGGAAAATGCAAGACTTCAAATATGAGGCTTTAAAAGCGATCTGCCGATCAAACGGCGGATCGCTTTTTTTTTACAGACGTTTATCAGGATTTCCGATTTTTCCTATTATATCATAGAGCGAGTTGCTAAAATCATGGAAAAGGGGGCTGTAATGAAAATGACAGAAGCGAGGGGCGAAAAAAAGAATTTTTTCTCTCAGCAGCCATTTTGGGAGGTGACAAAACAGAGAGAAAATTCACTGTTAAGAATGGAGGACTTCGAACTCAGGGTGCTTCGTTACAATGTGAACCAGGGCTGCACCGGTTTAAACTGTATACCGGGCGTCGGTCAGTTGGGCCTGTTGTTCTCGGTTCAGGAAAAAGAAGCGTCGGCCTATGTGTTTGGGGTACTGCCGGAGAAAAAGGAAATACCGCTGTATGGAATTGAAAAGGCGCTGATGGTACAGTTTGTGCCGGGCAGCTTTACCTGTGCCACCGGAATTCCGGCCGACGAGGTGCCGCCCGAGGGTTTGAAGCTGGAAGAAGTTTTTCCATGGGCTGTGCCGACGGTGGAAAGCATTAATGCGGTGGACAGTGAAAAGGAGCATTTTCTGCTGCTGGACAGCTTCTTAGCCCAGTGCCAGGAGAAAAAGGGGGGAAGAAAGGAGAAGGAAGAAAGGATGGCGGCGTCCATTGCCCATTATATGATGCAGAGAAACCGCTCCGTGCGGATGAAGGAGCTGGAGGAATGCTACGGCTATACAGCCAGGACGCTGCAAAAGCTGGTTCTTAAAAACGTGGGAATTACGCCGAAGCAGTTAAATCTGCAGATCTGCCTGCAGAGCGCCATCCGGCAGATGTCACAGAGCAAAGGGGGGTCGCTGACCGAGATGTCCCACCAGATGGACTTCTATGATCAGTCTCATTTTAACAGAATTTTCCGGAAGATGACCGGTTTATGTCCGGGAGAATATTTGAAATGGCTGCAGGACAGCCGGGTTACGGGGAAAATGACAGTTTAGGGTATACGGTCGGAGCCTGGGAAATACTTTACAGGACACGATGCGGTATACCGGTATGAAAAAGAGGAGGTCGTTATATGTTAGTAGCAACATGGATTATCACATTTACATTAATTATCGGAGTAGGAATCTATGCGGGAACTAAAATCACCAGCGCCAATCAGTGGTCCGGCGGCGATAAGACGATGGGGGCGTTTGCCATCGGAGCCGTTCTGGGAGCCTGGCAGATAGGCGGCATGAGCATCGTGGGCGCGGCACAGAACGGCTATACGATGGGGATTGCGGGATGCTGGTATTCCATTGCGGGAGGCCTGTATTTCCTGCTGGTGGGAGTCCTGTCCAAGGTACTCCGTCAGAATATGGTCAGCGAAGCGCTTCCCGACTTTCTGGCCAGGAGATATTCGACTCCGTTAGCCAGACTCCAGTCTTATATATGGGTGGTATTCGGCTGTATTTACATTCCGATTCAGCTTAAAACCATTGCTTCCATTATCCAGATTGTTATCCCCGGATTCAATTCTGCGGCAGCCATGGTCTGCGGCGTTTCGATTGCTGCCGTGTATACGGGATTTGCCGGTATGAAGGGCTCATCCGCCATCGGGCGTATCGTATGCATTTCCACCTATGTGCTGCTGATTATCTTTGTGGTAAAAAATCTGGCCGGATTCGGGGGCTATGCAGGCTTGATATCCCAGCTTCCGAAAGATTATGATAAACTGATTGTGCCTGCCATGCCGAAACAGCAGATCTTTGCCTGGGCGGTCGGCGGGGCTTTAAGCTCGGCGGTTATGCAGTCGGTGCTTCAGCCGGTTCTGGCGGCGAAGGATGCGAAAGCAGGCCGGAACGGATGTATTATCGGTTACATTTTTGCGGCTCCTATCTGTATTTTAACAGCCATGATCGGCATGATGGGGCGTGCTGCCAACGACGGCCTGGGAGACGGAGCAACGGCATTTGCCTGGACCATTAAAGAGTTCAGCTCCCCTCTTTACGCAGGAATTATCTTCGCGGTCTGCACCATGATTATCGCCGCAACAATGGCGACAATGATGATGGCAACCGGAACAATTCTTACCAACATTTATAAGAACCAGATTAACACAAAGGCGTCCGACAAACAGATCCTGAATGTTTCCCGGTGGGGAACGATCATCCTGGCGTTCTTTACACTGATTCCGGGCTTCCTGATTCCGTCCGCACAGTTGACCGATCTGTTCCTGACCCTGACTTACAGTGTTACGGCTCCGTTCAGCTTCTGCGTGATCATCGGCATCCTGTGGAAAAAGGTGAATTCCAAGGCGGCAACGGCCAGTGCGGCAGTTGGAATTATCGTAGCCGTAGCCTGGGTGATTCTGGGACTGAATGCAAAGCTGAATATCGTATATCCGGTTATTATCGCCAGCTACGCCGTGGGAATTGTTGTAACGCTTCTGACATCGAAGGAGGATGCGGCAAAAGCACAGTAATTTGGTGGTGAGCTGTAAAAAAGAAAGGAGAAAATAATATGCCGAACAGACCATATCTTGGAAGAGAGGTATCTGAAATAGCAATGTATAAGCCGCATGTATCCGGTACTCAGGGGGCGGTGAGCTGCAATAATCCCTATGCCGCGGCAGCAGGACTTGAGATGATGAAAAGGGGAGGAAACGCCATTGATGCGGCCGTTGCGGTATCTCTGGTCTTGGGCGTTGTGGAACCCTATCACAGCGGAATCGGCGGAGGCTGCTTCCATATCGTATATCACAAAGAATCGAACGGGTTTTTCGCCGTAGATGCCAGAGGCGTGGCTCCGATTAACGCATGGCAGGACATGTTCCTGGATGAAGACGGTGAGGTAGATTTAAACCTGACAGAATTTTCAGGAAGGGCCGTGGCCGTACCCGCTTTCTACCGGGCCATGGACAACGTGCTGAAAAAATATGGGACCATGACCTGGAAAGAGGTTTCCGGACCGGCCATCCGTCTCTGCCGAGAAGGTTTTAAGTGCGGCTTTGCCTATGCAAGGATCTCCAATACGCCGGAGGCCGAGCATAATAAAGCCGAGTATGAAGGTTTTGCCGGGCTTTATCTGAACGGTGGTAAGCCGAGGGAGTTTGGGGAGATTATCACAAACCCCGATTTGGCCGATACGATGGAAGGCGTGGCGGAGCACGGTGTGGATTGGTTCTACAACGGCCCGGTTGCCGACGATATAGTGACACATGTACGGAAACATAAAGGTGTCCTGGTGAAAGAGGATCTGGAGAATTGTGCGCCGATCGAGAGAAAGCCGGTGAGAGGAACATATAGAGGATATGATGTGGTATCCATGGCACCGCCGTCCTCCGGAGGAAGCCATATTATACAGATGTTAAATATTCTGGAGCATTTTGATTTAAAGGAAATGGGATTCCATTCCGCTGACAGCACTCATGTGCTGGCTGAGACGATGAAGCTGATGTTTGCAGACCGCTCTGTCGCCATGGGGGATCCGGATTTTGTGGAAGTCCAGGTTGATAAGATTATCTCCAAGAAATATGCAAAGGAACTGGCGGCAAAGATAGATATGAACCGGGCCGGGGAATTTGCTCCGACAGAGGGGATTGAAGCAAAAGAGTACAGAGGCTGCACCTCCCATTTTTCCGTAATGGACAAAGAGGGCAACGTATTTGTGCAGACCCAGACAATCCGTAACTGGTGGGGCTGCGGCGTCGTAGTCCCGGGCAGGGGATTTATCATGAACAATACCATGGCTGACTTCAGCCCAAAGGCCGGGGTCAGGACGACACAGGGTCTTGCATATGGAATGGCCAATGCTGTGCGCCCCGGAAAGACTCCTCTTTCCAGCATGTCACCGACCATTGTTTTGAAGGATCAGGAGCCGGTTCTGGCTGTGGGCAGCGCCGGAGGCCCGAGAATTATCACCAGCACGCTCCAGTTGATTATCAATACGCTGGATTACGGTATGATGATGGATTCGGCGGTAAAAATGCCTCATATGTGCTGCCTGACAAAGGATCAGGGTCTGGAACTGGAGGAGGGATTCTCCCCGGACACGGTAAAGATTCTGGAGGAAAAGGGACACAAAGTAATCGGAACATCGGATTTTGGAGTGCTTCTCGTTATGCCGAACGGAATTATGAAGAAGGACGGACAGTTCTTTCCGGGCGGAACAAGCCGTGTAGACGGCGGCGGCGGAGTGCTGACGGAGTCAGGAACCGCAGCCATCGACGGACTGTGCTTTGAGTAACGGAAAATAAACTTTAACATCATTGTAACGGCGGACCTTATAGCCGCTATAACCTTAAAAGCCCCGTAAACCGGGGCTTTTTCTTTGCAAAAAAAACGAAAATATGCGGTTGACTTTACATCTGCTATATGCGGGATAATAAATACCAGAGAAAAAAGAAAGGGGTATTTTTTTATGAGACGCAGCATGAAAACAAAGGTATTGGCCGGGGTATTGGGAGCAGTCATGACCGCTTCACTTCTGACAGGATGCGGAGCGCAGAACCAGAGCGGGCAGCAGGCGCAGACCGAAGCGGCCACGGGCGCCGCAGAAACAACGGCGGCAAAAACAGAGAAAAACACGCAGCAGGAGAACACGCCGCCGGAGACAAAGGAAGGGGAGGTGCTTCTGCCCAACCGGAAGCTCAACGTATCCGTCATCCAGATGCCGATGCTTGACACGGCGGAGAGTCTTCAGTATCTCAGCGACACGGTCGACGGCCTGATGTACGGAACCCTGCGCCCGGAACTTGTCGTGGGAGTGGAAGACGGCCTCGGCTTCACACCGCAGAGGATTGACAGTGATTTTATGGACTATCTGGGTGCAATCGCCAAGAAATACGGAATTTACTTTGTGCCGGGAACGTTCCGCGAGATTTCAGACGATCTGCCGGAGGGCGAAACTTATAATACCTGTCCGGTATTCGGGCCCGACGGAAACCTGATTGATGTTTACAGGAAGAAGGCGCCGTATTATCCGGTAGAGTCCAACACTCCGAGCAGCAGCCCTGATTACTGTACCTTCTACATTCCGGAGAAGGATATCACGGTTGGTCTTCAGATTTGTTATGACCAGTTTTTCCCGGAGATTTCCCGTACCCTGGCGCTTCAGGGAGCCGAACTGATCCTGACTCCTTCTTACGATCCGGCCGAATATGATTTTATTCCCGATGTCATCCCGAGGGCAAGGGCGCTGGAGAATGAGTGTTACTACATATGGACCAACGGAGTAAACGGGCCTTGCGGCAACTCCACGATTGTGGACCCGGAGGGACAGGTAATTTACAAATGTGATTCTACCGAAATGACATATACAACGACACTTGATTTTGCCAGGGTCACTGAAAAACGCCTTTACGGACAGGATCAGCATCTCAATTCCCTGCGCAAGTTCAACCTGCAGTATCCATATGCGGGCCGGGTGGCTGAAGCGCCGGTTTATGAGGGATGGCCGGAGCTGACTTTGGACAGGACGGAGTATGACGAACGCGTATCGGAAATCGGAATGAGCACGATGCCCCGGGAACTGAGTCCCGAAATGCAGGCAGAGCAGGACAAGGTGATGGATGAGAAAATGAAGAGCATCCGGGGAAACGGCAAATAATAAACGGTAACATCAGAATATATTCAAGGGGGTATCTGTCATGTCAGAAACGGCAGCAGTAAAAGCAAACGGCAGTATAACGGCAAAGTCAGGCAGCAATATAGCGAAATTTTTACTTTTAAATGCGATCGGTATTTTTATGTTTTTTATCTCAATCACAATAAACGGTACCAAATCCATTCCCATTGACCACATTGTGACCGCAATCCGGAGCATTCCAAACTTCGGACCGGTATACGGCGGACTGATTGTTGTTATCGGGGCGGTTCTTCCGTTCGTGAGAGGAACCTGGAATAAGGATGCCGTCACAACGGTTTTCTCCATTTTCAAGGTGATTGGCATCGGTGTTGTCATCATGGCGATCTTCGGTTTTGGACCTGCCAGGTTCCATGACCCGGACATGCTTCCCTTTGTTTTCAACAAGGTGGTTGTGCCTGTAACTTCTCTGGTTCCGATTGGAGCCATTTTCCTGGCATTCCTGATCAACTATGGACTGATGGAATTTATCGGAGTATTTATGAAACCGGTTATGCGTCCGCTGTGGAAGACCCCGGGCCGTTCCGCAATCGATGCGGTTGCTTCCTTTGTGGGAAGCTATTCCGTGGGACTTCTGATTACCAACAGAGTGTACAAAGAGGGATTTTATTCCCAGAAAGAAGCAAGTATCATTGCAACGGGATTCTCCACCGTTTCGGCTACCTTCATGGTTGTTGTAGCTAAAACCCTGGGCCTGATGGACAAATGGAACCTCTATTTCTGGTCCACCCTGATCATCACCTTCCTGGTAACCGCCATCACGACAAGGATCTATCCTCTGAATAAAAAGCCGGATCTCGGCTACGAGGGGATGGAGGTAGTAAAAGAGCCTGTCGTAGAAAAGGGTAAGCTTTTCTCCACTGCACTGAACGAAGGTCTTGAGGCCTGCTCCCAGGCTCCGGGATTTGTGGAGGGCCTGATTAAGAACTTCAAGGACGGTATCAACCTCGCCTTAAACATCGGCCCGACACTGATGTCAATCGGTTTCCTCGGCCTGATTCTGGCAGAGTATACACCGCTCTTTGATATAATGGGTTATATTTTCCTTCCATTCACAATGATTCTGGGCTTTGGCCCGGAGGCAATGATGGTGGCGAAAGGATGCGCCATCAGCCTTGCCGAGATGTTCCTTCCAGCCAATATTGTGGCGGCAGGTTCTCCTCTGGCACAGGGCGTTATTGCGATAGTATGCGTGGCCGAGATTTTATTCTTCTCCGCATCGATTCCCTGTATTTTGGGTACGGACATTAAACTCAGTGTCAAGGATCTTGTGATTATCTGGGCGGAGAGGGTGGTCCTCTCATTGATACTGGCCACTCCGGTCGTCATGTTCCTGTATTAAGCGGCGCCCCTGCCCTTTGATGAGGACGGCGATCTGACAATTGATAAGGGGGGCCTTGTTTTTAAAAAAATGTAAAAAGGATGCGGCGGAAATATTATCAATCATTTCCCTGCATCCTTTTTCTCTCACCCAGGCTCCTGCGGTATTATTAATCTGGATTCCTTCGGGGATATGCCGCAGTAGTCTTTAAATTCCCTGCAAAAGTGAGCCTGATCACTGTATCCCAGTGCATAAGCAATTGTAGATGTGCTGATTCCGGGCATTTCCAGCATCTTAAGCGCTTTCTGGAAGCGGACATGTTTACAGAATTTTTTCGGCGCAAGCCCGACTTGGCGGTTCAGTATTTCCTGGAGATAGCGGGAGGAATATCCTGTTTCCGCTGATAACTCCTGAATGCGGACCGTGCCGCTGCTGTTCCATACCATTTGCGTAATACCATCTATGAGACAGTTATCCCAATACCGGCTGTCATTGTTAGATTCCTCAGACCATCTGCCAATCAGGCGGTATATACTTTCCAGCTTGTCAGTTCCCAGAGACGCCTCCTTTAGCTTTGAAAGCCGGTCTGCCGACAGAATCTCCTCCACCGGAATACCGTAAGCGCATATCTCCGTGGAAGGGATTTGGAAGATTTTAGAAAATACACCCGGTGCAAAGCGGAGTAAAATCCCATTGGACAGGCCGTGAAGCGGAATCGAATCCGGATCATCCATCACCCCGAAACAGATTCCGCGGAAGGACTCCGTATCCGAAAGCCTGAACGTAATCTGGCCGTTTCCCGGAACGCAGGTCAAGGCATCCCCGGTGTGGCAAAACCAGCTCACACTAAAATCGCCCGACAGGATTTGCTCATTCATTCCGTTGTCGGGGGAATCCCAGAAAGGCTGTATCGAATAGAAGTAAGGATTAGTCTTATTCGGCTTCTTCATCTTTTGCTCCTTTGCTGTGAGGCCCTTCCAAATTCAGGAGGAAGAGAGGCTGCAGGATTTGTACATCTAAACAGATCTTATCATAAAAAGATTTTAAAGGCAATTATCAGGGAAAACAGGGAGGGCATTTGTATTAACCGCACAATCTCTATGATGCATATATATCATAAAACCTGCCGTATTTCTTGTAAAAACCGGAACCCGGGGCCGCTTTCGGGTTCCGGACGCTATTTAGATACCGCGGATTGCCCTGCGACTAATCTTTGCAACTGCGGTTTGACTTACGGCCTGATGGCAAATACTTGCAAAGTCTGCATTTATATGCTATATTCCAATACGAAGGATATGCATACCCGGGAAAAAAATGAAAGGAGACCATTGTGATGAAACAGATAAACATGATCAGACGGCAGGAGCAGCAGATAACAACAAACAGTTATCATTGTGATCAGCAGAAACAACAATTAAATATGAGCCATGCAGTTGAAAGAACAGGAATGTTTTGTCCGGTGGGATTTTTTGATTTGTAAACAACCATTTTTTCGACAGCATGAAGATTGGCTGTCCCCAGGAATATTGCATCCTGGCAGAGAAACACATCATATTGTAAACAGACATTGGAGCCGATTATTTCCCTTACATGAGTATGGGGAAGAAACGGCTCTTTTTTTGTTTCATAGGAAAGTACGTCCTATGAAATAAAAACACTCCGCGAGGATCGCACTGCGGCGGAACGGAATTATGTCGCTAAAGCGACCCGCC
>CATWBR010000016.1 GCA_958349075.1 uncultured Clostridium sp. | reverse complement strand
GCAGAAAAATTTATCTGTTTTTACATTGAAAAATGTTGTATAATGTTCAAAGCTTAATTATCAGCAGAATAAATGGGGAAAGAGCTTGGGAACGAGAACGATACAATTCATTGGGCAGATATGCGGCCTTTCTCGATAGCACCGGAAACCGTACGTAGCGCCTAATTAAACTGCAAAAAGATGGCCTGTTGAGCCATCCAGGGACAGAAAAACGGGAGCCACAAATCCCTGCCGGATGGCTCCCTCTACATTTATTATTAAAACTGCTCCCACAGGCGCTATTCAGAAAAGAAGTTCTCTGTATATCTCCAAATCTTTCTCTTTAAACACATCAAATATCACTCTCTCCAGTTTCGTATCGGTGCTCAGGAAATCTTTCACCGTTCCGACCGCAATTTCGGCTGCCCGCCTGTTTGGAAAACGGAATTCTCCGGTGGAAATACAGCAGAATGCAATACATTTACAGCCGTTTTCCACCGCCAGCTCAAGACAGAAACGGTAGCAGGAAGCCAATTGCCTGCAGTCCTTTTCCGTTACACGGCCATAAATCACAGGGCCGACGGTATGGAGAATATGTCTTGCGGGCAGATTAAAACCAGGAGTGATTTTTGCGCCTCCCACAGCCTCCTCATGCCCCTGTTCTCTCATTATATCATTGCAGAAGAGCCGGAGCTGAACACCGCTTTTTGAATGGATGATGTTGTCAATACAGGAATGAAGAGGATGGAAACACCCCAGAAGGGCGCTGTTGGCGGCGTTTACGATGGCGTCCGTTTTGAGCGTTGTGATATCTCCCTGCCATAAGACGATTCTCGGCTCCCCCGAAACGGCCGGAAGCAGGCTGCCGTCGGTCAGTTTTTCCGCATCCCGCTCCGCTGCCAGGTATTCGTCCTGGACTTTCAGAAACTCCCGGCTGGCCGCTCTTGGCGGACGGACATTCATCAGACTGCGAAGCAGATTTTTCTGCCCCTGTTCATCCGCCGGTATCTTGATTTCCCGGTACCGCAGCTCCTCCGCCAGAAGTTCCCTGATCAGATACACCCTTTGCTCATTATGCCGCATTCCGTACGCCTCCTCTCCGATTTATTTTATATTATATCCTTTTCTCTTCTCTCCGTCCGCGTTCTCCGGCACCCGTGCCGCCTGTTTTCTCATTTTGGCCAGAACTGCGGCGATATCTCCCTGTATACAGAGAGAATGCGCCTCAATCTCTCCGGGCACCCTGCCGCCGTCCAGATTGACACAGGCATAGCGCACACCGGGATTCCGGTGTGCCATCTGCCAAAACGGATATTTAATGATAACGGGGGTATTCATCCCGACTCCCAGTTCCAAAAGCAGAAGATTCCGATGCAGATTCGATGTGAGAAAACGTTTATATCTTTCGGCTGCCCTATGCCACGCCTCGTCCTCCACAAAATAGCCGTCGCAGCGCAGGTTTACTTCCATCTCTCCTCCGCACACCGGACATTTTGGCACCAGGTGTGAGGGAATGAGGCAGTTCTTCTGCTGCATGGCCATGGCCCGGACCCGGTCTTCATTGTCATACAGCTTATTGTGGCAGGCCTTACGGCACTGGAACATGCCGTAATCTCCCTGGGTGGCAAAAATACGTTCCGGTTCAAACCCGGCCAGCCAGAACTGGTGATCCACATTGGTGGTCAGAACAAAATAATCTTTTCCCTTCACCAGCTTAAACAAGTCCAGGTATGCCCCGCCCGCCGGCTGATCGTATCTGTTGCAGAGAATATGCCTGCTCCAATATGCCCATTTTTCTTCCTGTGTGGCAAAGGGATAGAATCCGGCTGAATACATATCTTTCATATGATACTTCTCAATAAAGTCGCTGAAATAGCGGCTGAACCGCTCACCCGAGTAGGATAGTCCTGCGGCCGTGGAAAGCCCGGAACCCGCGCCTATGACAACCGCGTCCGCCTCTGCAATCCACCTTAACAGTTCCTTTTCTCTCATCTCACACCTGCCTTTTTTCAACCGCCTCAAAGGGGCAGAACTCATAACAGTTTCCGCAGTGCAGACAGTTCTCCTGTAAAATCAAGCAGGGCGATACTTCCGTATCGATACATTTCTGAGGACATTTGGAATAACAGATCCGGCAGCCGCGGCACCGGTCCGTGATAAAATAACCTCCCACAGCGCCCGGCACTTCCTCTTCCACCTTCTTGCCCAGAAAAAAGCTGTCTCTCGTAATCGGTTTCGTAGACAAATCGAAAAATTCTCCCCGGCCTTCATAGAGCTGAAACACTTCCAGGGCCGTTCTGCTGTCCTCATCCGGGTAGATTTCGGCCATATAGGGGTTTTCTTCAAAGACCTTGGGAAGCAGTCCGCTTCCGGTATTCCTCACCTTCCCCCGAACGGAAACAGCTTTCTTTTCCATCGAGCCGTCGCCGCCCGTCATACCGCTGACCGCTGCATATCCCGTATCCATTAGCTGACGGTAAAACTCCTTCCCCTTAGCCGTGATGAAGTAAAGGCTTTCCCGATCTGCAAGCATGATGTCAATCACCCTCGTTACCGGCAGTCCCTTCCCGTCGGTCGTGGCAAATACGGCAGAATGGATTTCATCTTTTAAGATTCTGAGATAATCCTCCGTTTTCATTGCGCTCACTCCCTGTTAAAATTCATATGGCGGGTTCCCCGAAAAGTCCGCAATCACACCATGTGGATTTTCCAGGTAAAACACTTCAAAGATTGGGTTTGATGCCGTTTCGTACTGTCCCTTTACAATCGGGTTTGTCATGCATGCCTCTTTGATCTCCATGTTATTCTCAAACACCGCCTTGCCGTGCAGCCTGAGCCAGGCAAAACTGGAATCGGAAACACTGATTTCAATTTCAGGGTTTGCCTGCATATCTTTATATACATCCTTCCGGTTATTTGTGCAAAACCATAACCTGCCCTCTTTTTCTAAACAGAACATAAACGGACGGCACTTTGCCTTTCCGTCCCTTCCAACGGTTGCCAGATACTGAACCGGGTTTGCCTGTAAAAATTCTACTGTCTTATTCATCGTATATTTCTTCCTTTCCTTACTAAGTAAAAACGGCCGCTTTTTATGATTCCATAATAAAGCAGCCGGCTTCGTTTGCAAAGAACGCACTTTAAAGTGGGATAGGCACACAGAAGTAAGACAGTTACCCCGGGGAGTCATAGTTTCTGAAAGATACTGAAGAAAGAACGTCCGTCTCTCACTCCTGTCTTTCCCTGGCCTGATAGAGATACAGCCACGGTGCATCGACCGGCAGGTTTCCGAAGTCTTCCCTGCCGTACTCTTCCGTTATCCTGCCGCTTCCCACACGGATCAGACGGTCGGCGAGAGCCAGGGAATCGGCCAGGTTGACCGCCAGTATCACAACACCGATTCCCTTATCCAGGAAACGTTCGAGAAGTTCCCAAACATGGATTCGGATGGCAACCTCCGCCCTCTTAAACGGCTGGACACAGAAAACCACCTTGGGGTTCTGGACCAGGATTCTCATATAAATCAAATCATATTTCTGCTTGTGGGACAATTCCTCCACCCTCAGGTCAAAAACCTCCTCCCCCAGCAGACCGGCATATTCCTGTCTCAGGCTCTTTTTGATCTTACTTCTGAGCCAGACGTCGTGAAACCGGTGATCCAGGGTAAAACAGAGATTATCCAGGTAACTTAAGTTGGGAAACAGCATCGTCTGCACCGGAACCTCCTGTATCACGGCGATCCGGCGATCCGGTTTCTGTTTAAACGCCTCGCTGCCAATCCACATTTTTCCCCGGTCCGCCCTTTTTTCCCCAGACAGCACGGCCAGGAGATCCGGCAGAATCCGGTTGTCGAGATCCTGTAAAACAAGGCATTCTCCCGGCGCCACGGCAAAGCTTAAGTTCTTTACCTCGCCATAGCAGAGATTCTCCGCCCGGAAGGCCGGCTCCTGCGCATCGGAGTGTACCGCCTTTTTAGAGATCTGTTCGCTGACACGCCTGTCAAATCCCTCCGACCAGCGGTACATATACGTATCCGGGATGTGCTCCGCTATCATAAAGTATTTGACAATCTGGCCGTTCTGCATCACGGCCGCACGGTCACAGATCTGCTTTACTTCCTCATAATGAGGGGCGACATAGAGAAACGACATCCCCTGATCGGCGTAATGGCGGATAATCCGGTGCAGCTTCTGAAGCTCCACGTCACTGATAAAAGAGCCGATATCATCCAGAACCACGAGATAATTCCCCGCCACGACCGCTTTTAGAAGCTCCACCACAAAACGTTTAAATGGGGACAGTTCCTCGATATAGGCATCCGCATCAATGTCCATATCGATGTCCTCCAAAAACGGCTGAAGCTGCTGTTTCAGAATCTTCGGCTGCATCAGACGCTTTCTGAAGCCGGGACGCAGCACAAAAATATTGTCCGCCACCGTGAGTCCCTCGGCCAGACAGCTCTTATTTTGGATTACGCTGAGCCGGTTCGTACCTGCGTCGGCAAAACGCCAGTGGTTCACCAGTTTTTCGTGATAATAAACATATCCGTAGTGAAGCGGAAGGTTCTGTCTGAGAAGCTTGATGAGCGCAGAAATCCCATGACGGTTCACGGGCATAAGTCCCAGGATCTCACCCGCCCGGATCGACATGCTGAAATTTTCCAACTGGGTCACACCGTTTTCCAGGTATGTGACGCGCTCCATTCTCAGTGTTTCTTCCCTCATTATTTCAATGCCTCTTTGTTCTTGATTTCCCTGTCACTTGTGATGGCAGGAAGTGATATCTCCACATCCGTCCCCAGCCCCGGCATGGAAAATACGTGAAGTCCGTATTCCTCACCAAACAGCAGGTGGATCCTGTTATTCACATTGACAAGGGCAATTCCTCCCTTTGTCTCCGCATTCTGCGATGCAAATGCCCGGCCGCTCTTCTCCAGCCGCTCGTTCATCCTGGCCAGGGATACCTCGTCCATACCAACCCCATCGTCAGAAATCCGGATCAGCAGACGGTTTCCGCTGCGTTCCAGGTGGATGGTCAGATGCCCGCTCCCGATTTTACACTCCGTCCCATGGATAATACTGTTTTCCAGGATCGGCTGCATCGTGAGCTTGGGCAGGCGGCAGCAGTAAATCTCCTCTCTATCGTCGGGATCGCACTCCACCGACAGGCTCAGGCGCGTGCCGAACCGGTACTGCTGGATCCTGAAATAAGTCTCGCAGTTCTGAAGTTCCTCCTCCACAGACACCAGGTTTTCCACCTTGCTGATGGTATAGCGGAAAAATGTGGCAAGCGCTTCCGTCATCTCCGCCACACTGTCCAGCCCGGCGATCAGAGCCTCACTCCTGATGCTCTCGAGCGTATTGTAAAGAAAATGGGGATTGATCTGGTTTTGCAGCGCCAGATACTGGGCCTGTCTCTTATTCAGCTTCAGAAGCTCCGATGAATCCATCATATCCGTCATCCGTTCCAGCAGGCGGTATCCTGCCGGAGTGGGGGCAACGTCATATAAATCGCCTATCTCCATCGTCGTATACCCATCCGTAAAAAGCCTCATCGTCTTCTCAAACCTCAGATACGGCTTGACCACATAATAAAAAGACGCGCCAATCAAACAGAGGAACACGAACAGCGCCAAAAAGAACGGCCACAGGGGCGCCTCCTCAAAGATAATCATTTTCAGGCACATAAGCAGCAGAAAAAGGATCAGAAGCGCTCCCGATACGGCCAGCGCCGATACTCTGTATGACAGAAATTTTGTCTTCTTTCTATCCATTTAAGCCTCCTCCTTCCTTTCCTGCCTGTGAATCAATCCGTTTTTATTCCAAATCATTTAGCCGTACAGTTTCCTGTATTCCGCGGGATTCAGTCCCGCAACCTTGTGGAAGGTATGGGTAAAATGCTTCCTGTCGCTGTAGCCCACCCTCTCACATATCTCCGCCACCGGCATATTCGTCTCACGCAGAAGCCGCTTCGCCTCGTCCATCCTGACCCTGGTCAGGTACTTGGCAAAACCTTCCCCGGTTTCCTTCTTAAACAGGACACTGAAATAGCTGACACTGAAACCGGCCGCCTCGCAGACATCCTCCAGCGTGATCGGCTCATGAAAATGCTGCATCACATACTGTTTGGCAATTCTTACTGGCCGGCCCGCCTCACTCTTTCTAAGCTCACCTGTTTCCGTAATCAGTACTTCCTGTATTTCTTCAAGCTGTCTGAACAGCTCCTCTCCCCTGCAGCACTGACGGCAGCGGTATTCAAAATCCTGTTTCATTCCCTCCACATTGCTGACGGCACAGCGTGCCACAAAGAGGTGTCCGGCCGAAAGAACCAGTTCAAAGAGCTCACGGCCGCATATTTGATGGGTTTCTATGGCGGACTGCCATAATGTTTTACAGGCGGACAAGGCCTCCTCCACACTGAAGACCTCAATAGCATGCTCCGTTGCCTTCACATACTTATCCAGAAGATTCTGTTTTTCAATTCCCGAACCATCCGGGATTCCCTCCAGCAGACGGCCGGGACCTTCCACTAGGCGCTCCATCAACGCGCATCCCGCATCCTCCAACGATTCTGCAAGCCGGCCGCAGCCATCCACCGCAGTACCCAGGGAAAGGGAAAATTCCACATCCCCGTAAAGGCTTTTCTTCGCATCCAGAAGATTCAGGCATTCCCTCAGGCTCCGCCTGACTTCCGCCCTCTTTTCCAAATCATAATTGAGAATCCCATATCCCGTATAATCCTGGAAATACAAATGGTATTCCGGGCAGATCCCGGAAAGGCTGTTTTCAAATATCTCACGGGCCTTTTCCTGCAGTATCTCATACGGGGATCCTCCCATTTTCCTGATATCAAAGTCTATCTTCAGCATAAAAACCTGATATGTATTGCCCTGAGTCTGAAAATGGTAGGTATCGCGCAGCGTTTCATCCGTCAAATGAGGCGGATTCGGCGAAAGCAGATCCTTCACCAGGCTGCTCCGGAGGCGCCTCAGATCCTTCTGGCTGTTCTGATGATGTTTTGCCGCTCCCTCCTCCCTGCAAAAACGCGCCTCGCACCGTTCTCCCATCTTCCGCAGGGTTTCCATCAGTTCGTCCTTTTTAATCGGTTTCAGCAGATAGTTGCCGACGCCGTACTGTATCGCGCTCTGCGCATACTCAAAATGAGCATAGCCGCTGATAATCACGACTTCCAACTGCGGCCTGAGCTCCTTGGCCCGCCTGATCAGCTCCAGGCCGTCGCACCCGGGCATTCTGATATCCGTGATCAGGATATCCGGCTCCAGAGATTCCACCAGCTCCAGGGCCTCCAATCCGTTTTCGGCAGTTCCCGCCACTTCCATTCCCAATGCGTCCCAGTCGGCCAGGGCCTGCACAAGGCGGCAGATCAGCTTTTCATCATCCGCTATAATCACTCTTATCATACTGCGCCCTCCCCCATAACAATTATAATACAGCGAGAACTTCCGCCTCCGTCGGGATGCTTGGAATTCCTCCCGTCTTCTGGGTAGAAAGACTGGCTGCGGCTGATGCAAATCCCGCGATTGCCTCCAGTTCCTTTACTTCAAGGCAGTCCGGTTCCTTCCCCGTTTTTAAGAGGCGTGAAACGGCGCTGCCGCCGAAGATATCACCCGCTCCCGTTGTGTCAATCGGTTTTACGGCCGGGCATTTTGCCGATGCGCCGCCGTTTTTGTTGGCCAGATAAGCGCCCTTCGGCCCCAGCGTGACCATCGCAAGCTTGACCCCGTATTCGTTCAGCAGTTTATCCGCCGCTTCCTTCTCATCGGTAATTCCCCACAGGAATTCCACTTCCTCATCACTTAACTTGACGACATCCGCATTCGAAAGCCCCCACAGTATCTGCTCTCTCGCTTCTTCCATGGAGCTCCACAGAGGAGGACGCAGATTCGGATCAAAGGTGATGAGCCTGCCCCTTTCCTTTGCATAGGCCACAGCCTTCTGTGTCGTCGTCCGGACCGGTTCGTCCGTCAGGCTCAAAGTTCCGAAATGGAACACCTTCGCCTCATCAATCAGCGCCAGATCCAGTTCTTCAAAGAGAAGCCTTGTGTCGGCTCCCGGTTTTCTGGCAAAGCTGAAGGAACGGTCTCCGTCCGGGCTGAATGTGACAAAGGCAAGGGTGGTAAATACCGTATTATCCGTTACAATGCCCCTGGTCTCTATTCCCGCATCGGCCATGGTTCCCCGGAGAAGCTTTCCGAAGGCATCATCGCCGACCTTTCCCAAAAACGCAGTTTTTGCCCCATATGCACTCAACGCCGCCAGGAAATTCCCCGGCGCCCCGCCCGGGTTGGCTTTCATTGTGGGATATCCCGCCCCATCCGTCTTAAGCGCTGCGAAATCGATTAATAACTCTCCAATTGCCGTTACATCATACATAATTCTTCTCCCGTTCAGCTTTTTTATTTCCCTTGTTCACAAGAGTCCTGCATTCTTCTTCCAGCCTCTCTATCTGTTCACGCCCATCGGCAATGCAGAAGCGGATCTCATTACAGTGTTTCTCCAAAGGCGCCAGCATCCTTGTCTGCCCGGCCCTTCCGTCAAAACCACAGTTAGTCGGTTCCATGGCCATCGCATAGTCTCCCGGCGCGCTGCTCTTCCACTGGGTCATAAACGGAATCTCTTTTACATTCCACCTGATACAGAGCGCCAGCTGAAGCCCGTCGTTTACAAACGCTCCAAAGGTATTTCCATCCTGATCTGACGCCAGCATATGCTGGAACACCTGTTCCGGCTCCCCGTCCACGGCCCGGCCCATATGCAGCCGTTCCGCCATTCCCCGGCTTGCCGTTTCATCCCGGGGAACACAGGAAGCTTCCGGCAGCAGCAGCCGGCTGCCCGGCGCGAGGAGAGGGTATCCTGCATTGCAGTGGTAGAGAAAGCAAAGAGGTTCCGGTTTAAAACCCTGGTTCTCTATTTCATCGCGAAACAGGATTTCCCCGGAACCGTACACCGTTTCCACCGTTCTTCGAAGAACTACGTTCTCACCGAAAATCCTTGCCTGACGCATCTCCCCCGTCACACGCACCGTGTACCTGTCTCCATCGAAAAACGCGTCCATTCCGACTTTTTCGGCCGGAGTAGTCCTTATTCTTCCATGGGTCGGATATTCCGTGCCGTCTATCATACGGCACCCGTGGACATGGTCCAGGCCGCAGGTAAACATGGCTCCGCCCATGATGGAACGCACCGCCTCCTCCCCGGCCGTGTCGTAGGAATTTCTTCCCTGCAGGCCGGGTTTAGTAAGAAAGCTCAGGTTCATTCCCCTGTAGCGGATCCAGGCCGGATCAAGGCATTTATCGAGCATCAGCGGAAATTCCAGGGGACCGTTTTGAACCAGGGCGCATCGAAGCCCGGAAGCCCGTCCGTCCTCATATGTAATCCGCCTCACACCGGCTGCCTGTTCCATGCTGCCGCAGTACCGCAGAAGCTCTTTTCTGGCCCCGTCCATCATTCCGCCGCCGGATACTCGTTGCAGAGCAGGCGGTATGGAGCCTCATCCTCCTCGATTTTCGGGAAACGTCCCATCTCCTCATAGAAGCGGTTGTCGGTATTGTCGTCGTTGCACTGGCTTACCTCGCCGAGGAGCACGGCGCCGGTTCCTTTCTCCACCTCAAAATCATGATACATATACGGGTAAATCGTAATACTCTCTCCCGGAGTCAGGCGCACCTGGGTCCCTGCCGGAACGACAATCTCCCTGCCGTCAATATGGACATGGACATCGCTTACCTTATCTAAATCCTCTTCCTCGGTGGAATTGTAAACGCGGATCAGGACATTGCCGCCTCCCCGGTTAATAATGTCTTCCATCTTGGACCAGTGGAAATGCATCGGTGAATACTGTCCGTCCTTGATATACAGAAGTTTTTCCGCATAAGATTTCGTATATTTATCGCGCATCTTAAGATTGCCGTTCCTGATAGTAATCAGGGAAAATCCGGTCTTCTCAAAGTTTCCCAGGCCGTAATCCGTGATATCCCATCCCAGCATATTGTCACGGATCTCGTCGTAGTCATGGCCCTTCTCACTCCATTCCTCCGGTGTGAAATTACAGAAGGGCGGAACCGCAAAACGGTACTCCTTCACCATCTCTTCCATCTCTTTTAAGGCCGCATTGATCTCGCTTCGTTTCATACAAAAAACCTCCTTAATCTCTCTTTTAATCATACCATGGCTGATATTACAATTCAACAAAAACGCCGAGCCCCTGGTCCGGCGTTTTTGCCTGTTCACTTCACGCTCCGCCCTCAAAGGGTAATCTGTGAAATGATAGTTATTAAACGTTAATCATTACTTTTTAAGAACGGAAACGCCCGTATCTTTTACAACTCCGCCAAGGGAATTGCCTTCCAGAGCCTGTACGCATGCCTCAACACCCATGGAACCCATTACGTCAGGATTCTGTGCCATTGTGCAGAGTAAGTATCCGTCGTCGATTAAGCCGAGGATTGCGTCCGACTTATCAAAACCTACGCCGATAATTCCGTCTTTTCCTGCTGCCTTGATTGCGTTTCCTGCGCCTGTTGTGGAACCTTCGTTACAGCCGAAGATACCGACTACGCCCTGAGTAATGTAGTTCTCTGCGATACTCTGGGATTTGGCTGCATCGCCCTCGCCGTACTGTGTCTCAAGAATCGTATAGTCCGTTCCCTCGAATGCGGAGCGGAATCCCTCTTCACGCATTACACAGGAATCGGTTGCTGCGTTTACGTTGATTACGCCGATGGAACCCGTTGTTACGCCTGCTGCCTTGAGGGCTTTTAACATCTCGTCGCCGGCTGTCTTTCCTGCCGCCTTGTTATCGGTTGAGAATGTTGCCTCTGCCTCTACGTTGGCCGGTGAGTCAACATAGACAATTTTCACGCCTGATGATGCCGCCTCTTTCAGTGCGGAAGAGATGGCGTCCGGGCCGTTTGCCGCTACCATGATTGCATTGTATCCGCCTGCCACTGCATTGTTGACACACTCGATCTGCTGTGCATCGTCTTTCGTGTTCGGGGACATAAATGTTACGGACACGCCCAGTTCTGCTGCCATTTTCTGTGCGCCTTCATTTAATGTTACCCAGTGCTGGTCAATCGAGTCCATGGTAATGAGAGCAATTTTCCATTCTTTGCTGGCTTTTGCCGGGGCTGCTGCCGCCGCACCTGCCGCTGCGCCTGCTGTTAAAACGGAAACGCCTGTATCCGTCACTTTTCCGCCAAGGCTCTCTCCGCCGATAGCCGCAACTGCTGCCTTTACACCCTCTGATCCCATTACGTCAGGGTTCTGAGCCATTGTGCAGAGTAAGTATCCGTCATCGATTAAGCCAAGGATTGCATCTGATTTGTCAAAACCAACGCCGATGATTCCGTCTTTACCGGAAGCTTTGATGGCATTGCCTGCGCCTGTTGTGGAACCTTCGTTACAGCCGAAGATACCGACTACGCCCTGAGTAATGTAGTTCTCTGCGATACTCTGGGATTTGGCTGCATCGCCCTCGCCGTACTGTGTCTCAAGAATCGTATAGTCCGTTCCCTCGAATGCGGAGCGGAATCCCTCTTCACGCATTACACAGGAATCGGTTGCTGCGTTTACGTTGATTACGCCGATGGAACCCGTTGTTACGCCTGCTGCCTTGAGGGCTTTTAACATCTCGTCGCCGGCTGTCTTTCCTGCCGCCTTGTTATCGGTTGAGAATGTTGCCTCTGCCTCTACGTTGGCCGGTGAGTCAACATAGACAATTTTCACGCCTGATGATGCCGCCTCTTTCAGTGCGGAAGAGATGGCGTCCGGGCCGTTTGCCGCTACGATAATTGCTTTTGCACCGGCTGATACCGCGTTATTCACACACTCGATCTGCTGTGCATCGTCTTTTGTATTCGGAGCCATGAACTGAACGGTTACTCCCAGTGCTTTTGCTTCCTTCTGTGCTCCCTCATTCAGGGTTACCCAGTGCTGGTCAATGGAATCCATTGTGATAAGGGCGATCAGGTCTCCCGAGCCCTCCGCAGCCTTCTCCGTTGCCGCATTACCTGTTTCTGCTGTCTGTGAAGTTTCCTTTTTGCCGCAGCCTGCAAGCGCTGTGACAACCATACAGGATGCACAGAAAAGAGCGGCGAGCTTCTTCATTTTCTTCATGTAACTTCCTCCTTTTTCGCAGTCCGCCCGTTGTTTTGACAGATCAACCGCGGGCCGCATTCTCTTTTTCATTCTATAATTAGCGCCGTTTGGCAGCGTCTAATTCCAGGTTACCCGGCAAAACTAATTGGCACGTTTTTTCTTAAACAGGCCTTTTCTGAATACTACATCCAGAAGTACGGCAAAAACTACGATGATACCAATAACAAGACGCTGAATACCTACCTGTACGCCAATCATGTTCAGACCGTTTTCCAGTGTCTGCCATACGGAAGCTCCTGCCAGTGTTCCGAGAAGGATACCTGTGCCGCCGAGTGGTGAGATACCGCCGATAACGCCTGCCGCAACCGCATACATCTCATACATGTTGCCGGCTTCCATGTTACCCATGTTGGCCTGGCCGCAGAGGATTAAACCTACTACAAAGGAACAGAATGCACTGACGATGTATGTCTTTGTAATCGTCCCCACTACGCTGACGCCGGAGAGCTTCGCAGCCTCCACGTTGGAACCTACCGCGTAGATATGGCGGCCCGTCCTCGTCTTCGAGAGCAGGAAGAAAAACACAAGAAACAGGGCAATTGCAATCCAGAATGTGTTGTACACGCCCGCAGTCTTTCCATAGTAAAAGAAATTCTGGAATTTATCTGCAGCTTCTTTGCCGATGCCGGAGCTGATGGCATCCGTGTTTCTGTTTCCGTTCACCATATATGCCACGCCTCTGGCCACGAACATGGTTCCCAGTGTCGCAATGAACGGAGGAAGCTGGAACTTTCCTACCAGAATACCGTTAATCACGCCGATTACAAGACAGCATGCCAGGGTAATCAGGATTGCCACGGCCGGTGTTACCCCATGGGTCATCAGCGTCGCAGAAATCATTGCGCTCATGCCTACCACGGAACCGATGGAAAGGTCGATGTTTCCCGTAATCAATATGTAGCTCTGGCCGATACCGATAATCAGGTATTTAGACATGGAACGCAGAAGGTTCATCACATTCTGTCCTGAAAATACGGTCGGGTTGATAATTCCGAATGCGATATAAATTACAATCAGTCCGGCAAACGCTGTCAGCGCCCCGCGCATTCCGCGGACATTAAGAATTCTCTTAATCGGATTTTGTTTAGTCTGGTTCATTTTTTCTCCCCCTTATCACTCACCGCTGGCAATCTTTTTCTCAAACTGTGTTGCCAGTGTCAATATCTGATTCTGCGTTGCTTCTTCCGCTTTCAGTTCTCCGGTAATGCGGCCGTCACACATAACGATAATCCGGTCCGCGATTCCCATAACCTCCGGCATTTCAGATGAAACGAACATAACCGCGATTCCCTGCTGCTTTAACTCATTCATCAGGTTATAGATTTCCACCTTGGCGGCCACATCGATTCCCCTGGTCGGTTCGTCAAATATGACAACCCTCGAATTTCTCGCCAGCCATTTGCCTACAACGACCTTCTGCTGGTTTCCTCCCGATAAGTTTCCCGCCTCCACTTCCACGGTCGGCGTCTTAACCTTTAAATTTTCCACAACACGGTCACACATTTCATGCTCTTTTGCACTGCTGACAACGCCCAGCTTGTTGCAGAGGAGATCCAGGTTTGGAAGCGCTATGTTGTGACGGATGCTTAACTTCGTGCATAACCCGTCTTTTTTCCTGTCCTCCGGCGCCAGCACAATGCCTGCCTTAATTGCATCCTCCGGCTTATGTATTACAATTTCCTTTCCGTCGAGCACAATATCTCCGCTCTCTTTCGGGTCAACACCGAAAATTGCCCTCGTCGTCTCGGTCCGTCCGGCTCCCATCAGTCCGGCAAAACCGACTATCTCACCCTCATAGAGGGAAAACTCCACATTTCTGACCAGCCTGCCGGCATTTAAATTCTTTACCTCCAGAACCAGCTTTCCCTTCTCACACTCTACTCTCGGGAACTTTTCCTTAATCTCGCGCCCTACCATGTTGGCGATGATTTCATCCATCGTCGCGTCCTTAAAATTCATGGATGTGATGTATTGGCCGTCACGCATGATTGTTACTCTGTCCACAATGTGCTGAAGCTCTTCCAGACGGTGGGAAATATATACGATTCCGCAGCCCCTCTCCTTCAGTTCCCGGATGATTCTGAATAAGTCCTCAATCTCCCTGGCCGTCAGTGCCGATGTCGGCTCATCCATGATCAGGATTTTTGCGTTTGTGGAAAGCGCTTTTGCAATCTCTACCATCTGCTGCATCGATACCGGCAGCTCTCCAACCACCTGCTGCGGCCTTAAATCAATCTTTAAATCATCGAGAATCCTCTGCGCCTCGGATTCCATCTCCGAATTCGACAGCATGATGCCTTTTTTCTTCTCTCTTCCAAGAAACATATTTTCCGCTACCGAAAGATGGCGGCACATGTTTAATTCCTGATGGATAATTGCAACTCCGACTTCCTGGGCCTGCTTCGGGTTCAAATCCCCGTACTCCCGGCCGAAGATGGTCATGCTGCCCTCGTCCCTTGTGTAAACACCGCTCAGGATTTTCATCAGTGTGCTTTTTCCTGCTCCGTTTTCCCCCAGAAGCGCCATAACTTCGCCTGAACGAAGCTCAAAATGGACGTGATCGAGTGCTTTAACTCCCGGAAAGCTCTTGCTGATATTTTCCATAGAAACGATTGTCTCATTCATTTTCCGACACCTGTCTTTCCCTTTTTCTACCCTGCTTGTTTTTTATATCTTCGTTATGGTTCTATTATATCAGAGGGTTTTTGTACAAATAAGGGGGTAAAGATTGTTCTTATAGGGGGTTTTTTATGCACTTTGACCGGGTTGGAGGGTGGTATTTTTATTTTTTATTGACGAATTAGTGAGGCGGACGAACCGCAGAGATTTTTTATTTGGAAGATTTTCAGATATGAGCAGCGGAGGTGTTGGCTGACGGCAGCGCAGCGGCATTGTTGCCTGACGGAAGCGCAACGGCTGCTTTCCTTAACTGGAGCCGATACGGCAGACGGTATTAGCGTCATCGGCTGGCTGAATATAAAGATGCCGGTACAATAGTTGCACGAAATATGGTAAAATAGACTCATCAGCGTTGAAAGGAGAATTCAATGGACCTATATCATTTCTGGCGTGCCGTGCTTGAGCAGGACGCCGGCGCCATCAGAACCTTTTTCCATCCAAATGCTCACGTAAGATGGCATAATACAAATGAAGATTTTACAGTGGAGGAATTTATACGGGCAAACTGTGAATATCCCGGCGAATGGGACGGCATAGTAGAGAGAATAGAAACAAACGGTAATTTAACCGTCACCGCCACCCATGTATATTCCACCGACCATACGTTATCTTTCCATGTGGTCTCCTTTATCCGGCTCGGGGACGAAAAGATTATCTCGGTCGATGAGTACTGGGGTGACGACGGGCCCGCTCCGCAGTGGCGTCTCGATAAACACATTGGGAAACCCATCAGATAACATCAAAACACAATTTGTCAGGAGGTATCACTATGCCGGAGAAACCGGAAGAAATGAAGCAATTTATGGAACGGCTGGAGCGCTCCAACGCAGGCCAGGAAAAGTATGCAAAGCTCCAGTACAGAATGAGCCAGATTACCGCGGCCGCCAGTATCCTCATACTCTGTATCGTACTCTACACGGCCGCCACCGTCATTCCAAAGGTCACCGCCCTGTTTGACGACATCCAGGTTTCCGTCTCCAATATTCAGGAAATCTCCCAGGAGCTGTCCGATGCCGATCTGCCGCAGATGATCGACAACATGGACAGCCTTGTCACAACCAGCGAATCCAGCATCCGGACCGCTGTGGATAAGCTGAATTCCATTGATTTCGATTCACTGAACAGCGCGATACGGGATCTGGCGAATATTGTGCGGCCGCTTGGGAAACTGTTTGGGGGCTGACTTAAATTGAGGAAGGAGGACGCGGCCGGAACGGCCAATGTCCTCATCTACTCAATAAACGCCTTAATCTCCCCAAAAATATAGCGCCTTCACATACCCTTTCGAGTCTCTGACCAGGACATTTCCCGAGTATTCCTGGGGCCCGTACGGGCTCTGATCTTCAAAATCCATCACCCTGTAATTCCCGGCCGACTCTTTCAGTTCTTCCCGCCTCATATTGAAATACCCGTAATACTCTTCACAGGCTCCCTTCAAAACATAGACGTCTCCCTGATACACTCTCTTAAACCTTGTGTCGGCGCTGTCCGCCCAGAGGCTGTAAAGTCCCGTTCCGGAGTCATAGGAGCTCATGACATAGTCACCTTCCTGCTCATCCCCGAATACAAATTGTCCGTATTCCTGTTCTTCCGATTTCTTCAGCGTTTTCTGCTCTCCCGTAAGCTCATCGGTGGTAACCGCCAGCTCTTCCCCGTCCAAAAGTGCCCGGTACTGCTTTTGTGTCAGTGTAATCGGGACTGAGATTGTGCCTTCCGCCCTGTAATAAATGCCTTTATCTTCCGCATGTTCCCTGTCCGGGGCCAGCGTAACCAGGATCTCACCGCTCGTCGGCAGCAGTGACAGATAGGGTGCCGGAGAGAGCGCGTCGTACTCCTGTTTCTGTTTTTCAGCCTCATTTGCATCGAATTCATTCTCGGCTTCCTGTAAAAAGGAAATATTTCTTTTTATCAGGCCTCCCAGCAGCCTGTCATCGAACTGAGACGGCTCCGCCGTGCCCTGATACCAGGGTTTTGCCCCGAAATATGCGTTCAGCTCTTCATTCTGGAACTTTCTCCCGTAGACTGCATAAAACTGGTTTCTGATGATTCTCATCCGTTCCTTATCAAGCCCAATCAAATCGGTGCCGTTTAATGGTCTGTAAAAGGACTCCGGCAGTTCCAAATTGTCTTTGCATGTATAATAAATTCCGGCCGCCTCACCATTTCCGTTCAGGGAAACGGTGCCATCCGGGTTTATACTCAGTTCCATGGCGTCCGCGGTAGTTCCGGCCGCTCCGTTCATCTCATTTGTGAGGCTGTAGGAAGAGGTTCCGTTACTGTAAGGCAGACGGTACACGCCCAGACCCATGGCGGCATTGGAGCGCTCCCAATCCTGAGACTCCATGCTCCTTTTATTGACCGTGACACTTAATGTATCTCTCTCCTCTGGTCCGCCCGGGACGATCTCCATCGTATACCGGAAGTCCCCTGCCTTAAAATAAGAACTGCACAGCGCCGATGCCCCCGCCGAGACTCCGTTTTCCAATAAATCCGGTGTCTCTTCCCCGGCTCCCGTCTCCGTTCCCCGGTTTGAAGCGCCGCCGTCCTTGTCGCTGGTCCCTCCGTTTTCTCCCGCCGTACTCTCCAGCCGCTCCTGGTTTTCACTTCCGCTTTCGCTTACCGGTGTTTCGCCCTTCCCGCACGCAGTGCATACACTAAGCAGTAAGGCAGAAACTGCTAATAAAATCATTTTTCCCGTTTTTTTCATAAAGTTCTCCTTAGGTTGTTTTCATTCCTCTTGATCCAGGTGATTTTTTCCCGTCAACTCTTTCTCCCTTGAAAAATGCAGCTATTTTTTGGAACAGAATCTTCTTCCCTTGTAACTTATTTTACCATAGGTAAATTGTCCTTTCCATCCGATCGGCCTGTCAAAATCATTGCTTTTTTCTTACGATTAAACCGTTGTCTGCTCCCTGTATCCAATCATTTTCACATGTCTGCTGCGGTTATTATGGAGGAATAATTAAGGGACGGATCGGGTATGTTGTTAAGAGATTGTTACAGGACAGATGCAAGATTGACAGTGACGGATAGGCTCACTATAATGGTAGAGAATCAACGTTCGACGGGATTTTTTCTTCTGTTTTGTTTCCCGTTGAATAGAAAACGCAGGAAAACTGCGGCTGATTGACACAAGGAGAGAATAAGACTATGCCGGATTTAATTTATGAAGTAAAAGACCACCTGGCCCGCATTACGATGAACCGCCCGGAGCACCTCAACTGCTTCAGCGAAGAAATGATACAGCTCTGGACAGCGGCGCTGGAAGATATACGGGACAGAGATGATGTCCATGCCGTCCTGCTTTCAGGCAATGGGAAGGCATTCTGTGCCGGAGGCGATGTGAAGGCCATGGCAGCCGGTGATGGTTTTTTTGAAAGCCACGACGATATCACCTCCACCGCTCTTGCCAGGAAAAACTCCCTGTGGACGGGGATTCAGAGAATACCGCTTATTCTGGAAGAGATCGATAAGCCCGTGATTGCCAAAATCCACGGAGCCGCTGTCGGCGCCGGACTGGATATGGCCCTGATGTGTGACGTGAGAATCGCCTCGGAAAATGCGACTCTGTCGGAAAGCTATTTTAACGCCGGTATCGTTCCGGGAGACGGCGGCGCCTATTTCCTGCCCCGTCTGGTTGGGCGCGATAAAGCGCTGGATATGTTTTGGACCGCCAGGGTATTAAAAGGAGAAGAGGCGGAACGGATCGGGCTGGTGACACGCACGGTTCCCCCCGAGGAGCTTGATGAATACGTCGAAAATTACATGCAGAAACTTCTGGAAGCCCCCCAGCAGGCCATGCGCCTGACGAAAAGAGCGATCTATCAGAGTGAACAGAGTACGCTCCGCTCCTCTCTGGATATGGTATCCTCCTTTATGGGTATCGTAACCGAGCTGGATGATTACCGCACACGAACCGCTGCGCTGGTCGAGCGCCTGAATAAAAAATCTGATAAAAAGCGATAAAAGAAAGGTCGGAAAACCTCTGGTTTTCCGGCCTTTTCCCTCTCTGGCAGCTTCCCTGCGCCGGCATATTCCTCCATCGACCGTTTTTCTCCCCCCCTCACTCCCCCTTGTCTGCAATTTTCAAGCACGCTCTAGACAAACAAAAATACGGATAAATTTATAATTATGACAACCAGTTGTCGTGTTTTATCTGCTATACTGTAACTGGTAAAGCGAAAATGCAGAGTTATATTTCCTGTCATTTAAAAATACGGTTTATTCTGCATCCTGTCACCTTTACACCCTGTCATTTCAGGAAAAAATCATAACGGAGGATAATCAATGAATGTAAATTTAAGTGAACTGCAAAAGACGCTGCTCGAAACCGAAGTCGTCTCCCTAGCCACCAGTGCCCACGACCTGGTCACCGTCCGCCAGGTCAGCCCCCTGTCTATCGGCCTGCTGCTCTATGTGAGGACCTCGCTTTCCAGCAGAAAAGCAAAGCAGATGCTGGAAAACCCCAATGTTGCCGTCTGTGTCGGTAATTTTTATTTCACCGGCCGTTCGGAGTTATCCGGAAAGGTGACGCTTCCGGAGAACGAAGAAATTAAAAAAGCATACATGCAGCGGTATCCTGAATCATTTTCCGAGGGCGATGAATTCATCCAGGACGACGAAGTTTTCTTTCTCATAAAGATACAGAAAATCTCGCAGTGGATCTATGAAAATAATGTCCCTGTAGGGCTGGCCGAGATGGAACTGGAGGAATAGGAAATGCACTTTGAACGTTTGACAACCGTCGGCAATGAAATGTTTTTAAAAGCCATGGAACTCTATAAAATCAGTTTTCCTTACCATGAGCAGAGAACCGCCGCCTCTCAGACGAAAATCATGGGACACAGTGAGTATCAGTTTAATCTGGTTTATGATGGGGATGATTTCGTCGGGATTCTTTTATGCTGGGAATCGGAGTGTTTTATTTATATCGAACATTTCTGTGTTGATCCTGAAAAGCGCAATAAGCAATATGGCCAAAGAGCCCTTGCACTGCTGGAACAGCGCAAAAAAACAGTGATTCTGGAGATTGATCCTCCCATTGACGAAGTTTCCATCCATCGAAAAGGATTTTATGAAAGAGCCGGATTCAGGATAAACAGCTTCCCTCATATCCACCCGCCCTATCACAAAGCGCACCGGGGACACCGTTTAGTTGTGATGTCCTGCCCGGGACCGTTGTCCGAAACAGAATACGGTTCATTTAATCTCTACTTAAAAAATACGGTAATGGGGTAAAAGGATGCTGAATTCATTTCTCTTACTCAGCTCAATTCCGAATCAGTACTAATACCTACTTGTCCGCAATTTATCTTCCGGACAGGTAGGCATCATTATCTATGATTACCCCATTATTTTCAATCCTGGTAAGCCGTTTGCCCGCCAGGTAATCTTTGCCGAATCTCACGGCAGTGTCCTCCGGAATGACTGCAAAGGGATGGGCCATCACTTTTTCACCGCTCAGGACTTTATTGATGCTGTAGTAACCGCCGTCCATTTCAAAATTGGTCTGGATCGCATCCGCCAGCCCTCTGTTCCACATTACAGCGCCGATTGCGCGTATTGGAGATATCCTGTCTTCTGAAACTTTCCAGCTTTCTTCCTTGTCTTTTTCGTGAATCATAAGATCATACTCCGGAATAATCAGGTTAAATGCAACTTCTTTTTTACCGTACATCCAAAACCCACGCATTTCCTTATAAGCAGGTGCATCAAAAAGAATCTGCATATAGTCGTTTTGAACATGTTCCGTGTAACCGAGCCGGAATCCCTGCTCCAGTTTTTTCCGGTTCCATGCAATAATTTCATCATAACCGGCATCCTCATGAAACCAATAGCCGCTTTTAAACGGAAATCCCGATTCAATTACTGCCGAATAAATCTTTTCTACATAATCATCCGTCACTTTGACGGTTCTTCTTTGTACCGTCATGGAGAAATACGCCGGCATACCCGTCCTCCTCTAATCTTTTTTGATTACAAACCTTAAAGACATTGTACTCCCATTTGATGCACTTTGCAAAACCCCGTGCCAAATAATACTTTTATAATA
>CATWBR010000015.1 GCA_958349075.1 uncultured Clostridium sp. | reverse complement strand
GGAAAAAGCAGTGGAATTCTTCATAATCCCTGGCTGCCATAAGCCGTTTGTCGGCATTTTCATAAATCCAATGCTCTATCTCATCATTTTTGTGTTCGTATGTATTATTGATCCTCTCCGAAAATCCCTTTAAGATCTCTTCTGAACCCGTGTGGCACATTACGCTTTTGATAAATGCGAACTGCTCTTGTCCGGAGCAGTAATCCAATGTTCTCAGCAGAAGTTTTTCCAACATCTGCCATATATCCCCATCGGACTCCTCCAGGGTAACCTTGCAGAATTCCCTGAGCCTGTTCTGGCTGTCCTCGAAGATACAGCTCAAAAGATCCCATTTATCTTCAAAATATGTATAGAAACTTCCCCTCGAGATTTCCGCTTCCTTGATAATCTGGTTAATGGACACCTTATCAACAGGAACACGCGCAAACTCTTTTACCGCTGCGCTGCAGATAATTCTCTTTTTTTCATCCGGAAGCCTGTGAAACCGTTCTGTTGGCATAAGCCTTCCCCCCTGATAATCATATTTTCAATGTCTGCCTCCGCCCTGCGTAAAAATAACACAATGCTGTAAAATATACCAGCGGAAGTATTTACCAGCGGCAGCAAAAAGCACACTCCGCAACCTTTTTATCACCAGGCAGCAAAAAGGTGACAGGCTGTCATGTATTATAGTGACAGCCTGTCACCTTGTCAATAGGCTTATAAAAAGTTTATACAATTTTAACTTTATTGTAACGTTCCCGCTCCATCAGACATTCGAATGGGAGCATTTCCTCAGTTTTTCACAGACCTTCCTGCCAGCACTTCCTGGTAATCTTTATAATTGTTCTCCAGCAGAGTCGGCGTGTCGAGCCCGTATGGACATTTAGCGCTGCACTGTCCGCAATGGATACAGTCCTCAATCTTTTTCATCCTCGCCTGTCCCTCCTCGGTCAGGAATTCTTCGGGAGGCATACGCCTTAAAAGAAGTGACATCCTGGCGCACATATTGATCTCAATTCCGGACGGGCACGGCAGACAGTAACCGCAGGCACGGCAGAAGGAACCGGCCAGCTCTTTCCTGTCTTTCTCAATCACTGCCTTTCTCTCTTCCGTCAGCTCGGGAGGATTGCCGATATAACTGAGGAACTCGTTCAGTTCACTCTCACGCTGCACGCCCCAGATGGGAAGGACATTTTCGTAGTTAAGCATCCATGCATAAATCACGGCCGAATCCGTGATAAGTCCGCCTGAGAGGCCCTTCATGGCAATAAAGCCCACATTCTGTTTCCGGCAGGCATCTGCCAACGCAATCTCCCGCTCTGTGGAAAGGTAGTTAAACGGGAACTGAAGCGTATCGTAGAGTCCGGATTCCACCGCCTCCTCTGCCACAGCCATTCTGTGGTTTGTAATTCCAATAAACCGAATCTTCCCCTGAGCCCTGGCCTCCAGCATGGCCTCATAGAGGCCGCTGCCGTCCCCCGGTTTCGGACAGAAAGAAGGGTTATGGAACTGGTAAATGTCCACATAGTCTGTTTTTAGATTATGTAAACTTGTTTCAAGATCTGTCCAGAATTTCTCCACAGTTTTTGCCGAAGTCTTTGTGGCAATATAGATCTTTTTCCTCACGTCACTCAGCGCATAGCCGATTTTTTCTTCGCTGTCGGTGTAATCCCTAGCCGTATCAAAAAAACGGATTCCGGCTTTATATGCATCCTTAAGCAGGCTGCCGGCCGCTTCTACCGACACTCTCTGCATCGGAAGCGCTCCAAATCCGTTCTTATTGACAATTATTCCGGTTCTTCCAAGCGTTACCGGAGTCCCAACGATTTTTTCATAAGAATCCAGCATATCCTGAAGCGCTTCATCACTTTCCTCAATCCAGACGTCTTCCTCCTCTGCATTAAGGCCAAGATATTTGGCCAGAGTTCTCTCATCATCGGAATTATTCCATTTTGATATGTGGCGGTCAATCTCTTCAAACTCTATCTGCCCCGACAAATATAATTCTTTAAAAGTCATTCTTCCTGCTCCTTTATATTCTTAAGAACCGTAATCTCCTGGTTATCAATATGTTCGCGCACAGCCGCCCTGGCTTCGGCCACATGCCTGTTTCTGAGCGCTTTTAAAATCTTTTCGTGCTCGATCAAAAGAATCTGTCTCTTGTCTTCATCCTTAATATATTCCAGGCGGAAACGGTACATCTGCTCCCGCAGGTTGTTTAAAATCTGTACCAGCCTTGTATTTCTGGTGCAATTATAAATTACATCATGGTATGCCTCATCTGTCTCGGCAATCTCCATGGCATTTCCATTGTCAACGGCGTCCTTAAACACCTTTTCCGCCTTCTCCATCTCCAGGAGATCGGCGTCCGTCATCCTCTGGCAGGCCAGTTCAATGGCCAGTTCTTCCAGGGAACGTCTCACCTCTAAAACATCTTTTAAGCTCTTTTCGGAAATCTTGGCCACCTCGGCACCCTTGCGGGGTATCATCAGTACCAGGCCTTCCAGTTCCAGTTTTCTGATGGCCTCACGGATTGGGGTTCTGCTCACTCCCAGCTTTTCTGCAAGCTGGATTTCCATCAGTCTTTCTCCCGGAGCCAGTTCCCCTTTCAATATGGCCTGCCGGAGTGTATTGAATACGACATCCCTGAGCGGGAGGTACTCATTCATATTTACTTCAAAATCGTTTCCCATAAATAATTCCCCTGTCCTAATTTATTTTCCTGCTTTGTTATTGTAGAAACTGGTCAGATATACCTGCTTTACAAGATGGCTTCCGGTCCCGTAGCGCATCTCCTCATATGCATCCTGTGCGGCAGCCGGATTAACAAACAGTCCGAACACCGTCGGGCCGCTTCCGCTCATAAGTGCATTCACGGCTCCCAGTTCCATCATCTTTTCTTTGATTTCACGGATAATCGGATGAGCCGGAATCGTCACTGTCTCCAGTATGTTCCCCAGATTCTCCGCAATCCCGTAAAAATCTCTGGATGATATGGCCTTCGCAATTCTGTCGATGTCCGGGTGTGCATCCCGGCCAAGCGAAGGTAAATTCAGGTTTTCATAAACAAATTTTGTAGAGACACTGATTGGCGGCTTTGCGATTAGAATCTGGCACTGCGGCATCGGTGGCAGCGGCGTCAGAATTTCCCCAATTCCTTCCGAAAGAGCCGTACCTCTCATAATACAGTAGGGCACGTCCGCTCCCAGTTTCACGCCTCTCTCCATCAGCTCTTCCATCGTAAGCCCTAATGAAAACATCTTGTTTACTCCGAACATGACCGCCGCCGCATCGCTGCTGCCGCCCGCCATGCCGGCCGCCACAGGGATGAATTTCTTCATCTTGATCTCCACTCCCTCTGTGACCCCAAACTCGTCCATCAGAAGCTTCGCCGCCCTGTATCCCAGATTGTTCTCATTGTCAGGCAGGTAGTAAAGGTTCGTTTCCAGCCTGATTCCCGGCTGTTCGCTGCGCTCCAGATCGATCTTGTCATATACGCGCACCGTCTGCATAATCATCCGCACTTCGTGGTATCCGTCTTCCCTCTTTCTGACCACGTCGAGCCCCAGATTAATCTTACCGTAGGCTTTCAGCCCCAGGTGCTTTATCATTCCTATTCCTCCGGTCTGTAGTGTAACGGATACAGTTTGACTGCGGTGCAGCGAAATTGTATCCGCGCATTATTTTGTATACAATATATTATATACGTCGTACATACAAAATACAATAGCATTCCTTGGTATTTTTGTGTGAATGTGCATTTAGTTGAAAAATGAGGATGCTGATTGGGGGACAGAGGGGATGGGGATGGTGTAAGTCTTCAGTCCCTGTTTGAGGGTTATCGCGAGTGGGAAATCCGGGCAGAAAAAGTTCCTTCGGGAAACGCTCGCGCTCTTTGGAGTACATAACGGACACTAACCTCGAAAAACGCATTCTAAACCATATATCTCTTAAACACCCTGCTAAGCAAAACCGAATTCATATACAAAGGACCGGAAAGCGCCCAGAAAGCCAGCCAGGATGCATAATTGACCGCAATATAAAAAAATGCCGCATTGAGGATTACCATGAATACCGTAGACGGCAGATGACGGACCGACATCATAAAAGCATTGCTGACCGTCCTCAGAACCGGATTGATAAAGCGTGCCTGAACGGCGAATACGTACAGTGATGTGAACAGGTATATCACGAGCAGCGCCAGAAAAATCACGGCCATTGCCAGGCGCACCGGACTGCCTGTCTGGAAGATTCCCGATATGGAGAACCCGGCGCCCGCATGACCTGCGTCCGGATTTGCAGGCAGTCCGGTCCCGCCAAGAACCACATACCAAAAATCTACTGCAAGAACAGCCCCTATCAGCCAGAGAATAATTTGAATGGCCGTGGACTGGAAGAAATTATCTTTGAATGCCTTAAGGAAACTCCGGTATATATGGGATTCCCGGTCCTCTGCCATCTTCAGGGTAACATAATACAACGCCGTCACTGATGCCCCGGCCGTTATGACCGGAATGCAGAACAGGACAGCAAGAAAATTCAATATCATTAAATCCCAAATCCTCGACATCAGCGTGAAGAAGGGATTGTCATAATCGAACAGTTTAGATGCCATCGTTAATTGCCTTTCTTATTATCCTATTTCCTTCTCAAACACAAAAAATCGTTCCTTTGTCTGCGCTGACTCTCCGGACAGAGTAAATCCGAGTCTGCGCGCCAGATTTACAGACGCCATATTTTCCTTCACGGTTTTTATCACGATCCGTTTCATCCCCAGTTCTTCCCGCGCATATCCAAGTATTGCGCCGCAGGCCTCCAAAGCGTATCCCTGTCTCCGAAAAGGCTCATAAATATGATATCCCAGTTCCCCATCCGTGACACCGGCCTTACCGATGACGGCTCTGCTTTGTTTTTCCACCAGGGCCCACAGGCCGCATTCGTGAAACCGGTACTGTCCGGCTATATAATTCTTTCTCAAAACCCTGCTTGAAAATACCCCGTCCCCATCATCCTGTGACTCCGGTTCCAGCGGATCTTCTTCAATAAATTCCCGTATTAAAAGCCTGTCGGTTTCTGCAATAATCCACGGCAGACCGGCGTTCCTCCTCACCGCGTGTTCTAACAGCGTTTCATCTGCCGCTCCGGGCTCACAGATCAGATACAGGCAGGCATCAAAGCCTGCCCCCGACCCTCCACGATCCGGATCCCATATTCCAACAATGGCTCTTCCTGCCGCTGCTGCGGCCAGAAGAGCCTCGTTCTCGTCCGAAACAGTGACCGGGTATCGTTTCCCTTCTACTGTAACTTCCTTTATAATTGTCATACTCTTATCTTCTTTTCAGCAAAATCAGTTTAGCATTTCTCCGGTTCGGGATATTCTCCGTCAAATGTCTCCACGGTCATTGTCTTGATTTTCTGCTCTTTCATTGGTCTGTCATTCCAGTCTGTCTTCATACCGGCAATTTTGTCCACGATATCAAGCCCTTCCGTCACTTTACCGAAAGCTGCATATGAGCCGTCCAGATGCGGTGCGTTATCATGCATGATAAAGAACTGGGAACCTGCTGAATCCGGAGCCATTGATCTTGCCATGGACAGCACGCCTTTTGTGTGTTTAAACTGATTGGTAAAACCGTTCTGGCTGAACTCTCCCTTAATGGAATATCCAGGGCCGCCCATACCGTTACCGTCCGGGCATCCGCCCTGTATCATAAACCCTTTGATAACACGGTGGAAAATAAGTCCGTTGTAATATCCCTTTTTAATCAGGCTGATAAAGTTATTTACTGTATTTGGGGCGATTTCCGGATAAAGCTCCGCTTTCATGATATCGCCGTTTTCCATCTCAATTGTTACGATTGGATTCTGCATGTGATTTCCTCCTAAAGTTTTTGCATTTGTCCTATCAGTTTAACAAACTACGGAGGATTTGTCCAGATATACATTGCTGCGGACAGCGGCCGGTACACCTCAATTCTCTGTTTTGGCCGAAGCGCAGTCATATGCAGACAGTTTTTCCCATAAATCATCCTGGAGTCTGGCTGATGCCAAGATTTTTCCCAGCATTTTTACAGTCAGACCATTAAAATCATTCACATATTTGTTTAGACGGAGCATTTTACCTCCGGCAATAAAGATGACGGGAAAATAATTCATTCCAATCACTCTTGTGTAGTCAAACCTGGCTTCTGCGAACGCCTCCCATGGATAACATGTCTTTTTTCTTCCGTTACAAACCGTAAAGGAATCCTCTGAAAAGATGTAATAGCAATGGTCCCGAAAGTATTGCAGGCCCTTCTTTATACCAATGATCACGGCACATTCGATTCCGGTAAATGCCAGAATAAGTAAATTCACGGAATACGCCGCCTGCATACTTTGAAAAACACAGCCGTAAATATAACAGAACCCATATACAATCAGCATACTGAGCAGAATCAGAAGACGCCCATAGCGTTCCAACTTTTTTCCCATCCGGTACTCCATCACTGTTACCCCTTCTTTCCAAATTAAGTCAGCACATGTATGCGCCGCCGTTAATATCCAGGATTTCCCCCGTAACGGCATCCGCTTGTTCATCAGCAAAGTACAGTATCCCTTCCGCGATCTCTTCCATATTGCCAAGCCTTCCAAGCACCACCGTCTCCTCCAGCAGCTTTCTGGCCTTCCTGAGCTCAGGGTCGGGATCATTCTCCGACTGTTTAAACATCCCTGCATTGATCGGCCCTGGCGCCAGGGTATTCACCGTGATATTTAAGGGCGCCAGCTCCGTGGCCATGTACCTTCCCATTCCGCACACAGCCGCTTTTGAGGCCGAATATGCGGTATTGACCGGACGGTTCGCCCTGCCGCCGATTGACGCGATATTAATAATGCGTCCCCAGCCCGCCTCCTTCATGTAAGGTACCGCTGCCCTGCAGGAGTGGAATGTTCCGCTGAGAGTCACATCCAAAGCAAGCTGCCAGGATTCCGCCGTCATCTCTTCCACCAGGCCTTTTCCTCCGATTCCCGCACAATTAACCAGAATCGATATCCCGCCCATCTGTGCCGCCGCATACTCCATGGCGCCGTACATATCTTCCGCGCGGCAGACGCTCCCCACACAAGTCCAGATATGCTCCGGGTACCTCTGTTTTAAACTGTCCGCTTTGGACAGGAGCTCCTCGCTGATATCAATCAGCATGAGCTTAGCCCCCTCTTCCAGAAAACGTTCCGCGCATACAATTCCCATGTCGGAACCGCCCCCGGCAATTACGATTGTCTTATCCTGAAATCTCATTTCCATCCTCCGTTAATTCTGCATGAAAGCTCCCGCATTTACGTCCATGCAGTCGCCGGTGGTCCAGCCGGCCTCGTCACCGGCCAGATAAATGATGGCATGGACCGCTGCTTTCATTATGTGCTCCTGCTCCAATTTTCCCACGGCTACGCTGTTTACCGTAATCCCCTGTTCTCTCAGTTCCATAGCCAGGCCTCTCGTAAAGCCTGCCGTGCCCGTCTTGGATGCCCCATAGGCAATGTCCGAGCCGTCATAACAGCGGGACGCCATGGATGTAAGATTGACGATTCTTCCGTACCTCCGCTGCTTCATCCAGGGAACTGCCGCCCGGCAGCTAAAAAACAGGCCGGTCAGATTTTCGGTAAGAACCCTGTTCCAGTCAGCCTCCGTAATGTCCATAAGGCCGCCGCTGCCTCTCACGTCCTGGCAGTTTACTAGTGTATCGATCTTTGAAAGACGGCCGGCAGCCTCCGCCATAGCAGCTTTTATTGCTTCCGCGTCGTTTACCTCTGCCTCCTGCAGCATGATTTTTTCTCCGCATTCTTTCTTTAATCTGTCAAAGCCGCTCCTGTCGGAATCGGCGCTGTCGATTATCACTATCCCAGACGCCCCCTCCCGCACAAACGCTTCGGCCGCTTCTGTTCCCAGCGGTGAAAGCCCTCTGACAATCACCGCTGTTTTATCCTGCATCCGCATAAAACCTTCCTTTCTTCAGCGCTTTACAGCTACTTTTTTACGCTTTCGGCTGTTTTGAGGGCCAGTTCAAAAAGCTCGTCTCCCACTAAGCTGCGGTACAGCTCATACACCGAGCCCTCACAGGCATCCTGCATCTTGGCATAATCTTCATCCGACAGTTCTACAATCGTCACTCCGGCATCCTTAAGCGTCTGTGTGGCCGCTGCTTCCGATTCCTTTCCTCCCTCATAGGCAATCGTGCGGATTTCCTCCACAACCTCTGTGATTGCATCCTGATACGCCTGTGGAAGCGCGTTCCAGGCCTGAAGGTTCATGCAGAGTCCATAGAAAAACGGTTCATGATTGGTCAGCACCACGTATTTCTGCTGCTCATACAGTTTATTGGTGACAATGACATCCAGGGGATTTTCCTGGGCATCCACAAGACCCTGCTGCAGCGCCAGATAAAGCTCCGAAAACGCGATTGGAGTCGGATTTGCACCGAATGCCTTCCAAAGTGTAATGTATTCGTTCATCTCCATTACGCGGACGTCCTGTCCTGCAATATCTCCAAAATTCCTGGTTTCTACATTTGTAGAAAATGTCCTGAAGCCAATCGGCACTTCCAGAAGAACCTTGATGCCGACCTCCTCGCCGATTTCCTCTATCGCCTGAAACAATTCCGTATCCGGGCCGAATGCCTCATAGCATTCATCCACGGATGAGTACAGACTTGGAATCGTCAGCAGAGAAAAGCGCTGGTCCATATGGGAACCTACCCCCAAAAGCATCTGCACCGTGTTGTCCGAAATGGCCTGCCAGTTATCTGTCTTTGACCCGAGCTGTGAATTGGGATAAATATCTATGATGACGTGGCCGTTCGTGGCGGCCTCAACCTTATCCTTCAGCTGCAGGCAGACCTGATGGATAAAAGAGGACTCCGCATTCTCATGAGAAAAAATCAGAGTATAGGTCTCCTCCAGAGCCGGATCTCCATCTCCTTTTGCCGTTCCGGCCGGGGAGGAGGACGTATTTGAAGACTGGGCCTGGGCACCCTCCGTCTTTTCCGTTTTTGAACTGCAGGCCGTCATTGTTCCAAGCATTACGATCGCCATTAAGCAGGCGGTTATCTTTTTTAGCATAATTTTCTCCTTTTTCTATCTCATATTTTCCAAAACCCATATTTTCCTGTGTCAGATTCCTCTATTTTATCATAAAAAACACAGAGACAGCCCCGGAATAAATGTAATTAACAGTAGCGCAATTAAAAAGAACAGGATAAACGGAATCGCCCTTTTTCCAACCGCCCCGGCATCGGAGCCGATAAGCGGGGCCACCACGAACAAATCCAGACCAAAGGGCGGGGTGGAAAGTCCGATTGCCAGGTTACACGTCATAATCACGGCAAAGTGAACCGGGCTGATTCCCAAATCACGTACCGTAACAATCAGCAGAGGAGCCAATATCGTCAGCACGGAACCGGTATCCATAAACATCCCCACAATCAGCATCACGATATTGATTGCAATGAGGAACAGGGTGGCGGTGGAAAATGTACTGCTCAGTATCTCCGACAGCATCTGGGGCGCCTTAAGCAGTGTCAGCACGCGGCTGAATGCGATGGCAAACGCCAGCAGCAGGCACATCGGCGCATAAGAGTTAATAGATTCTATCATAAAAACCCTGATATCCCTGAACGTCATGCTCTTATAGATAAAAAGCGATACAAAAAGGGCATAGAACACCGACAGGCAGGCTGCCTCAGTTGGCGTTACAATTCCTGAATAGATACCGCCCAGGATAATCACAGGAGTCAGAAGAGCCCAGAATCCTTCCCGGAATACTTTGAAAAATCCTCTTTGCTTGAGCGCTGTATAGTTTTCTTCAATCTTGGCCTTATCTTCGCCGTTGCGTCTGCTGTAGATATAAGCCCACAGCATCAGACATACGCCAATCAGGATACCGGGTATGATTCCCGCAATAAAAATATCTCCGACAGACTCTCCCGTGGTTACTCCAAACATGACATAAATCAGGCTGGGCGGTATTACGACGCCCAGACTTCCCGCCACGGCAACCATGGCGGCCGAAAAGTTCTTTTCATAGCCAAGCTTTACCAGGATGGGAATACACATGGTTCCTACGGCCGCCGTTGTGGCCGGACCGGAACCGGAGATTGCCCCGTAAAACATACAGGTAATAATGACGGCGCAGGGAAGTCCCGCGGTCCTCTTTCCCACGAGGTACGCAAATACGTTGAACAGTTTTTTGGACAGTCCGCCTTTTGCCATGATGGCTCCCGACAGCATAAAAAGCGGGATAGCCAGCGTGGTCGTGCTCTCCAGGGCGGATGCCAGATAACGCAGTACCGCCGAGGCATTTCCGCCGAAGCTGCTGTCTAGGAGCGACGGCAGCAGTGTCGGCACGCCGATGGCAACCGAGATGGGCAGGCCCAGAAAAATCAGCAGCGCAAAGCATAAGAATACAATTCCTCCCATCACTCATCCCCCCTTTCCTCTAATACACTCGTAACCGTCCTCGCCTGAGCCTCGCCGTGGTTCTTCCATAACAGGATCAGCTTCTGTATCAGCCGTATGGATGCTATTCCAAACCCGATGGGCAATATAATGTAAATGCAGGAAAGCGGAATGCGCAGGGCCGAGGATTTCGCGCCGTTTGCTATGGCTCCTTCCACCACCGCAATGGAGCTGTAGCACAGAAATCCATAGAAAACAAGCTGAAGTATTTCATAAAAGAAATTCAGCACCTTTTTTATAAAACCCGGAAACAATTTATAAATAACATCCACTTTTATACCAATCCCTTTTTTTACCGTGTAGGGAATGCTGATAAAGCCCGTATAAACAAAGCAATATCGGCACAATTCCTCCGCCCACGGCAGGGCGTTGCTGAACACATAACGCATGATAACCTGGAGCATCATCGTGCAGGACAGGACAGCAAGCAGGATTAAAAGCAGAGTCTCCTCAAAATGCTCATCTAACCAGTATATAACTTTTTTCATCTGTTCCTCCCTACAGGCATTCTCCGAATCCCATTCTGACCAGATTGTCGTAAGATACTTTAATACACTCAAAGGAATCTCTTCCATAGTGGAGATCCTGCTCTATGAATGCATATTCCGTTCCGTTTTCTACGGCGCACTCAATGATGGCTTTCATATCCAGGGCTCCCTCCCCGACCTCCGCAAATTCCGGAATCCGGTTAATCGCCTGACGCAGCACATCAGGATCCCCGCTGTAAAAATCCTCTGCATTCATTTTGCCAACCCGGTAATCCTTTAAATGGAAAATCTTGATTCTTCCCTTCAGGCGGGGGATGAGTTTCATCGGATCCACACATGCGCACCACAGCCAATATGTATCCAGTTCAAAGCCGAGATCCTTTGAATTTTCTATCATAATATCCATGCAGGTTTTTCTGTTTTCCTGATCCAGCCGGTAAAACTCCCAGTGATGATGATGGTAATAGTAACCGATTCCACAATTTTTTAGCTTTGCCGCCATATCATCGCACTTTTTTACATAGGAAAGAAGTCTCTCCTTCTCGTACAGACAGTCTAACGGACTCAGCACAATCCGCAGCTCCCGGCATCCCAGTGCCTCACAGTCACCCATAATCTTATCAAAATCATCTGTCAGGTTATCAATATGGGCAATACCCGGAGCCTCCATATGTTCGATTGCCGCGGTCATAGATGCAACCTCAATGCCGAAATCCCGGCAGGCTCTCCTGATTTCCGATACGTTTTCCGGCGTCATTGTAACCTGTGATAACTCAATCACATGAAATCCTATCTCACTGATTTTCTTCAATGTTGCATAAATACCAATTTCATTAATCTTGTCTAAAAAAAGCGGTGCGTTTACTCCTATTTTAAGTCCCTTCACTACGGCTTCCTCCTTTATCCTTTTCGGATTTATTCAGCTTCTTATACGGGCCAGGCCTGCCTCATAACCTGTTTGTACCATTCCGCTTCTGAAATGTAAATTGCCATTTCTTGTCGGTCCAAAGACCTCCTCAAACCGCCCCTCGCTGCGGGTTTTGTTGGCCAGATGCTTACCGGTCAGGATAAAAATTGCAAGTAATCAGGGCGATATATCAATTTTTGACAATGACTTTGATTCCTTTATTTGCTATACTTGAAATCAGATTACTGCCGGATTTATGTCAATTTTTGTCACAGGTGCAGTAATATCAAAAATTGGAATTACCATTCCGGGGGGTATTATTATGGAAGGCTTCTTCATACGGCTTCACCACTTTTTTAAAAATCAGAGCCAGTTTGTCCATATTCTTCTGGCAGTGTTTTCCTTCCTGCTCACATTCCTGATTTTCTTCTATGTTTATATTGCCGATACAAACACAAAGAATGTAACCCGGCAATATTATGACTCCCAGGAGAATTATCTGCAGCAGTCCATACAGGGTCTGTACTCTGATCTCAACAGTGCATTTCTTCTTGCCAATAATACACTTTATGATTCAAATGTAATCCAGAGCGCTATTAACCCAAAGGCAATGGATTATACGGACTCCTTAAACCTGGTGAACGTACTGTCCGATACGGCGGAACATAATCAGCTCATCTCCTTCATCAGTTATTATGTCTCCACTACGGACCGGGTCTACGAATCCAATAAAAGTGTGACCAGCCTGGAAACCTGCTCCATGCACCCTGTCTGGCAGAATTATCTGGAACAGGGAGCCTCCTACCGCTCCTTCACCGAACATCTGCAGACGGATTTTCTTTATCTGGACAATGACCTTTATCTGGTTCAGGGATTCCAGCGCAATTTGGACAACTCCATCGCTTACCTCATGGTCGCCTTAAACAGATCTATTTTCCCGGAGAATCTAAGTAACTCGGAAATATCCGTCTACAATAATTCAGGCCGCCTTCTATATGGCAACGGAGCCGCCTCGTCCTGCTGCGGGCCTCCCGCAAAAGCCGTGCCCGATACCTTTTATCATCTGGAATCCGACGCCTCATCCCATATGACCCTGTATTACCAGGACTCACGTACAGGCTGGATCTTTTATTATCCCATTGCCGCACCGGTGGCCTCCTCACTTTTTGCTGCGAGCCAGAATCTTCTGCTTATATTCCTGGCCGTTTTGCTGATAGGCTTTTTTTCCAGCCTGATTCTCTCCACATTTATGTACCGCCCAATCCGTAAACTGGTCCGGGACACAGAGCAGCAGTTTGGAGACAGCTATGCCGCTTCCGACGCCAAAAACGAGTTTGCATACCTGAGATCCACCTATACTGAAATCGTCAACCACCAGGAGGAAATGGTGACTCTCTTCCCCGTCATCTACAATTCCGTTACTGAGAAGATCTTTTACGATCTGTTCTTTGATGAGACCACCCCTTCGGTGGATCTCACGAAACGGCTGGATTTGCTGAGCAGGAAATTTAAATTTTATCAGCGCTACACGGTTCTGCTTGCCGTGCCGTCCGGAGTCGTCTCCCCTGATTTTGATGCCGCGACACAGCAGCTTTCTCAGAGGATCTCGGATATTCAAAACGTATCGGAAAAGCTGTTCGTGTTTCCCAAAAACGGATTGGGATGCATTGTTATTTTAGGTTTCAACGCAGAAGTTTCCGTTGCACAGATTAAGGAGAGCCTTCTGACTCTTTGCCATTTGATTCTTAAAACCTCTCAGGACAATGAATCCGTCAGTTTCGGGATGGGCGGCATTTGTTCCAATATAACCGATGTCCGCAGTTCACTGGAAGATGCAAAGGTGAATTTAGACTTTAATCAATATGCCTCCTCACTCAATCCTTCTGCGGCACAAACCGATTTCTCCCTGCACCATGCAGACCGGAAAAATATTCTAAGGGAAATGAGACGGATCTGCGATATTCTTAGAACCGCCCCGGAAGCAGAGCTTCAGCAGGATACGAAAAATATCCTGGAACGCGTTCAGCTATCCGGCCTGGATCTGGAACACAAGAAAATTATCTGCGGCTTTTTTCTGAATTTGCTGCTGGAAAAAATCACCGCCCTGAATCTGGATTTAAACGGCAGAAAAGATGAGGTTTATTCCGGCCTGCTGGAAATTACAGAAGAAGCCGGACTCTTTCGTTATATGCAGCTCCGGTCCGAAGAGCTGATACACGAAATTTCCCAGTTTTACTGTGCGCCGCATTACAAATACATCCAACTGGTACTGGACTATATCTCCAACAATTTTTCAGACCCTTCCCTATCCCTGGAAACGGCCAGCAGCTACATCGGTATCAACTCAGCCTACTTATCACGTATTTTCAAAAGCCTGCTGAACCAGAATTTTCTGCATTATGTAAACAGTTACCGGATCAACCATGCAAAAAACCTGCTGAAAAATACCGATTTGCCGATTCAGGAAATCGGCACCATCGTGGGTTATACAAACATGACCACATTTTTCCGGGTATTTAAAAAATACACCGGCACTACCCCCAAAACATTCCGTCAGGAAAACCTCTCTTAATGCCTGCCCGGACGCAATCCCGGACGCAAGGTTCACATTGCCGTCCAAAGTCCTTTATTACGCCGGTAATGTACTCTCCAAAAGCCTTAAATCATTGCACCGTCCTTTCCCGATATGGTATACTGAACATGGGACGGCCGGTATTGCCGGCAGCCGGGCGAAAGGCTCACTAAGCGGCAACCTGCATACGGTGTGCACGGGTTACCGCCACCAATCAAAGGAGGGAGTTACATATGGGTGAAATGATTTCATCATACGACAGCACAAAATTATACCTGAATAAAGAGGTGGGAAAAAATTGCAGGGCAGTCGCCGTGATTGTCCACGGGCTCTGTGAACATCAGGGACGGTATGACTATTTTGCCGGGCTTTTCCACAATGCAGGGATCGGAACTTACCGCTTTGATCACCGCGGTCACGGACGTTCCGAGGGGGAGCGCACCTATTACGAAGATTTTAATGAACTGTTGGACGACACCAATGTGATTGTGGATATGGCAATCTCCGAGAATCCGGATTTGCCCGTATTTTTGATCGGCCACAGCATGGGCGGTTTCACCGTTGCCCTGTACGGCGCCAAATATCCTGATAAAAAGCTGCGCGGACTCATAACCAGCGGAGCTCTCACCGCAGACAACGGAAAATTAATCACCGGTGTGCCAAAGGATCTGGATCCCCACACACAGCTTCCGAATGAACTGGGAGCCGGAGTCTGCTCCGTACAGGAGGTTGTGGACTGGTATGGCAGGGATCCTTATAACACAAAGACATTTACCACCGGTCTTTGCTATGCAATCTGCGACGGTCTGACCTGGTTTAAGGACAGTATCCGGAACTTTAAATATCCGGTCCTGATGCTCCACGGTGAAAAAGACGGCCTGGTGAGTGTACAGGATACTTATGATTTCTTTAAAAACGCTCCGTCTGCGGATAAGCAGATGAAGATTTATGGCGGATTGTTCCATGAGATTTTCAATGAATACTGTAAAGATGAGGTTATCTCAGATGTGAGCAACTGGATTTCCAGCCGCTGTTAACAAACAATAACACTTCAGCCCCGGCTCCCGGCACCGCGTAAAAACGCGTTGTGCCGGGTACCGGGGCTGATAAATTCCTATCTTTTATCATTTAACCGGCTGCGGTCATTTTGCACGCCTGGTCAAATTCCCTTAATTTACGTTTGGCTTCCTGAGTCAGTTTTTCCGGCGCCTGAATTTCAATTGTCACATACTGGTCACCGTGAACGGACGAATTTCCCATGGCGACAACTCCTTTTCCTTTCAAACGGATTTTACTGCCCGGTTTTGTGCCTTCCTTTATCTTGCATACAACATTGCCGTAAAGAGTCGGGATCGTCGCCTCACCGCCTAAAACGGCCGTTACAAACGGGATTCTGGCGGTGGTATAAATGTCCTGCCCTTTCCTGCTGAATCCCGGCTTTTCTGTTACCGTAACTTTGAGCAGCAGATCTCCGGCTTCACCGCCCTGGATTCCGGGATTTCCCTTCCCTTTCAGGCGGATGATTTTGCCCGGCTCAATACCGGCAGGAATATTGACTTCGAGCGATTTGACCGTTCCGCTGCCGTCCTTTATATGGATTAGCTGGCTGCCGCCTAACGCCGCCTTCTCAAAACTGATTTTCAGCTCCGCGTTCAGATCGGGGCCTTTTCTCTTAAACCCGTGGCCGAAATCTCTTTCCTGATATCCGCCGCCGAAATCATAGCCGCCAAAACCGCTCCCGGAGAATTTTTCCGGACCGCGGCCGTGAAAGCTTCCTCCAAACAGATTTTTCAGAATATCATCCATATCCTCTCCGCTCTCAAAATGATACTCTGTAAACCCGCTTTTCGGCCCGCCGTAGGTACCGTGGAAACCGTTCCCGGAGGTTTTGCTCCGGGGATCCCCGTAAGCACCGGCATCCCCCTCAAAAGCGGCATGCCCGAACTGATCATACAGCTTTCGCTTTTCCTCGTCCCCCAGAACGCCATACGCCTCATTTACCTCATTGAACTGTTCCGCCGCATGTGCATTGCCCTCGTTGCTGTCGGGATGGTATTTTTTTGCCAGTTTTCTATATGCTTTTTTAAGCGTCTGTGCATCCGCATTCCTGCCGACACCCAAAACTTCATAATAATCTTTTTTCATATTTATCACTTCCCTTCCGGTTTATATTAGATTTTTATCTATCATAGCGCTTTCCTATGAAATAAAAAACAAGAGGCCAGACCTGCTGCCCCCACTGAATCAATTGTGATCCACGCTTGCCAAATGGTAATATATTTCTTAGTCTCCACCGCAGGCCCTTATCCTTTTTTTGTTCTGATTACGTTATACCACTTGTTGTTAGCACTGTCAATGGGTGAGTGCTAATATTCCTGTGAAAAATTTGTGTCTTTATAAAACAAGGGGCTGCCGCACTGAGAGAATCATCTCATGCGGCAGCCCCTTGTTTTTCCTTTTAAGGTCTTTACAGTCGGAATTGAGTTTATTTAAGATACATGTTTCTCCCGCTTTTTAATCTCCGGCAGGATCAGGCCGAGCGCGGTCAGCACAAAAGGTGTGATTATATTCAGGGCCGTAGAAGCAATATCTCCCTCCACATACATTCCCAGGATACAGCAGACCGCCGTAACCAGGAAGCACCAGCCTCCGGCCGTAAACGCCAGCCCCTGGCTCTTTGTAAACCGGTATTCGGGCTGAAACTTTGTAAAATGAACGCGAAGGGCAATATAGGCTCCAAATACCCACAGATAGCGCAGAGGCATTGTCACGGAGTTCAGTTTGTTAAGCTGTGTCAGCACGGCTGCCGCACCCGGAACAAAGGACTGAATCAGGATAATACTTCCGGACAGGAACACTACCATCCATATTCCGTTGATATAAGCCCCGTATTTGTTCTTTTTCAAAAGACCGGACGGAATATACTTTCTCGCCTCTTCGTTGTCCAGCAGCATACGCAGCGGCGCATCAATGCTCAGAACCAGTGTGGAAAACTGGCCGATTGCGTTGCAGGCGGCATAGACGATCAGAAGCAGGTTTCCTACATGGTAATATTCTCCCAGCTTCTGGAATGCCCAGTAGGAGCCGTTGGAAACATAAGAATTAAAACTTTCCTTGCTTTCATTGATAAGCGCAGGATCAAACATCTGCCCCATGGCGACTGTGCCTAAAATGGCGCAGACCATAACCATAACGGCCAGCATAATCATGCCTTTTGGAAATCCCCGTGACGGATCCTTTACCTTATTAACATAAGGAGAAATCTTTTCACAGCCTCCCACCGCGAATACCAGAATCGACAGAGAGGTAAAATATCCAACGTTAAACTGCGGGATTACCTGTTTAATTCCGAAATTTAGCGGGACATAATCTGCGTGGGGATTAATTGCCGGCGCTGCGAACATCATTAAAATATACAGCAGCGACATGATGAACATGCTTGTTCCGGCAATGGTGGCCAGTTTTTTCAGAGGGTTCAGGCCGCGGCTTGCCACCCAGCAGAAAAACAGGAACACAGCCAGCGTCGCAAGCTGTACCCACTGCGTCGGAAACATATCATAGGTCGTACCGTTCTGGAATGCCATCCAGCTCAGGGCCTTTAAGCCTCCGCTTCCCTTACTCGCAATGTACGTCACATGGCAGGCCCAGTACGTCCAGCCGGCATAGTAAGCAAATTTGGAACCGATTGTCTGATGAATCCAGGAACTCACCCCTCCGCCGTGTGTCTTAAAAGCGGAACCCAGTTCTCCCACCATCAGCGTGTAAGGGATAAAATACAGGATAAACATCAGGATCCAGCTAAAAATAACCTGCGTTCCGTTAAAATAGACGAAACCATTTGTTACATTACCAAACCCCCAAACGGTAGAAAAGGCCATAAAAGCCAGCATATACCAACTGATTTTCTGCGATTTATCTTTTTCCATAATTCCCCGTTTTCCCTTCTGACACATTATTCTTTCCGGCTTTAATTTTACCGGCAGATTTTCTTTTCCGGTAACGGTTCAACATCTTTGCCGTTATCTTTTCTATTTCATTCTTTCCCATTTTCATACATTTTAGTACTGGACTGCGTAAGTTTTACCCGCACCACATCCGTTATGCCTGCACCGCATTCCGGCGCGGCGTCTCTGTCCGGTTCCGGGCTTACTCCGTCCCGAGGCGGTAACGTCCGTTTCCCTCGCAGAAGATCCCGGAGGAGAAAAACGTCTCCATTGCAGAGAGCAGATACGCCGTATCCTTCACGCCGCATGTCTCATAAGGCGAGTGCATGGCAAGTTCCGGGAGGCCGATATCCACCGTATTCAGGGATACATGGGAATTGGAAATGTTCCCCAGGGTCGAACCGCCAAGAATATCCGACCGGTTGACAAAGGTCTGGCACGGTACGCCCGCCGCCTTGCAAACGGCTTTGAACAGACCGGCTGAAATACTGTCCGTCGTATATTTCTGGTTGGCGCTGTGCTTAATGACAATGCCCCCGTTCAGGAACGGGCGGTTGTCCACGTCGGCTTTATCCATGTAGTTCGGGTGCAGGGCATGGCCGTTATCGGCCGAGACCATAAAGCTGTCCGCTACGGAAATCAGGTACTCTTCGCGGTTTCTGCCCACCGCCTCGTTGATACGGCCCATCACGTCCTCCAGAAGTGTGGAACCGGCTCCCTGTTTCGTTCCGCTTCCCACTTCCTCATTGTCAAAGACTGCGCACATAGCCACATGAGTCCTGTTCTCCGCTTTCATAAGTCCCTTCATCGTCCCGTAGGCACACTGCAGGTCATCCAGTCTGGAACAGGATATGAACTCATTTTCCGCTCCCCAGACCGTGCCCGGGACGCGGTTATAAAGAAACAGATCGCTGCTTAAAATCTGCTCCGGGCGGACTCCGGCCTGTTCTGCCGCCATCCGCATCAGCCTGTCTTTTTCACCCGCCATCCCAAACAGGGGAAGCATATCCTTCTGCGGATTGAGGGCCACTCCGTCGTTCGCCTCTCGGTTCATATGGATCGCCAGGTTGGGAATCAGGACCAGATCGCGGTCGATGTTGACGAGACGGCTCTCAAAGCTGCCTTCATTCTCCACCAGGACACGGCCTGCCACAGACAGGGGACGGTCCATCCAGGGAGCCATCAGCATGCCGCCGTATTTCTCCACGTTCAGTTTGACATACTGTCCCCCTGCTTCCATCTCATGTTTTTCCTTCAGTTTAAAAGAAGGAGAATCACTGTGGGAGGCTGCAATCATAAATCCCCTGTAGGAGCATTCGGGAATACGGAATGCAATAATGGACGAACCGTTGCGGGTTGTGAAATACTTTCCGCCCTCCGTGATTTTCCAGTGCTCCTGCTCCATCAGCTCCTCAAAACCCTCTTCCTTCAGCATGCTGCGGAAATTCTCCACCACATGGTAACAGGTTGGACTCGCATCAATAAACTTCATCATATCGCGTGAAACTGTTTCAAACATTTTTACTGTTCTCCTCTCTGCGCCTCTCCTGCAAACTCCCCAGCCAGGCTGACCAGCACATCTGCCATGGCTTCCATGGACTCCACCGGAATATACTCAAATACCCCGTGGAAATTATGGCCGCCGGTGGACAGGTTCGGACAGGGCAGCCCCATAAAGCTAAGCCTCGCTCCGTCCGTCCCGCCTCTGACCGGAATGGTCCGGGGCTCCACTTTGCAGGCTTTAAAAGCGGCGTTTGCCTTGTCTATCAGGTGCATATGATCTTTTATTATTTCCTGCATATTAAAATACATATCGCGAAGCGAAAGTTCTACGGTACCGGGACCGTATTTTTCATTCAGGTAGGAGGTAATCTTCTCCATACGTGCTTTTTTCGCCTCGTATTCCTTCCTGTCATGCTGCCGGATGATGTATTTCAGGCTGCACTCCGCCACTGTTCCCGACATGGAGGACAGGTGATAAAATCCTTCATATCCTTCCGTATAAGCCGGCTGTTCATGAGCCGGCAGCATCCCCTGAAGTTCCCAGGCCACCATCAGCGCATTAAGCATTCGCCCCTTCGACATGCCCGGGTGAATGGAACGGCCGTGTATCGTGATATTGGCCGTGGCTCCGTTGAAATTCTCATATTCAATCTCACCGAGCGCTCCACCGTCTACGGTGTAGGCTACGTCCGCTCCGAATTTTTTCACGTCAAAAAACTGGGTTCCCCGGCTGATCTCCTCATCCGGAGTAAAGCAGATGCGGATCCGTCCGTGACGGATGGACGTGTCTTTCATCATCCGCTCCGCTGCGGTAAGTATCTCCGCGATTCCGGCCTTGTCGTCGGCGCCTAACAGCGTGGTTCCGTCCGTGACAATGAGGGTTTTTCCCTGATAATCCAAAAGCTCAGGGAAATCCTCTTCCTTAAGCCACAGGTCAAGCTCCCTGTTGAGAAGAATATCGCCCCCGCTGTAAGCGGCCAGTTTCGGATGGATAGGACCGCCCGGGACGGCGCTGCTGGTATCCATGTGTGAGATAAGGCCAAGAACGGGCACACCCTCCACATTGGCGGGAATTGTACCGGTGACATAGCCGTGTTCATCCAGTTCCACGTCCTCAAGCCCTATCTCCCGCATTTCCATTTCCAGCATTCCGGCCAAATCCCTCTGTGCTTCGGAAGACGGACAGGAGGCCGATTCCTCCCTTGAAGTCGTATCCACGCAAATATATTCTAAAAAGCGTTCTGCTGTTGATTTCATAAATCAAATTCCCTTCTTAATTTGTCAAACGGTTTCGTCAGGCGGTTTCTGCCAGCCTGCCTGCCGCGTCTTTCTCACCGGCCGTCTCCTCTTTTCCTTTGTACATTATTTTTCCAATTGCGACAATCACATAGCAGATAATGACATAGATTACACCGAACATCAACATTTGATATGATGTACCTCTTGCGAGAATTGCATACATGATCGGTGTAGAAATCAGGTCAATCACCGTCCGGATGGCATAGGAGAAGGAATAATCCTCCAGCGCCGGGCTCTCAAAATCCGGATCACAGATTTTGAGCAGTGTAATACCGGTCATCATAACTCCGGTGTTGATACCAAAGCTCAGGATACCACGCTCAAACGGAAAGCTGTCCGGCATGAGAACCTGAAACATTTTCACGGTTGTATAATAAACAAGTACAAAGGCTGCCGCACTGATTACGGCGATTGGAAGCATGTATGCCATTACCGCCTTCACCGGCATGCTGGCAATTGCTGCGGTAATCGCAATATCGGACATTGCTCCGCTGATATGTGATTTCACCCTGGCGTCGACAAGCCAGTCCAGTTTAAATAAATTTAAAAGAAAATTTACACCGTACATGATAATC
>CATWBR010000014.1 GCA_958349075.1 uncultured Clostridium sp. | reverse complement strand
ACAATGCAGAGTATAGACAAATTAGACTTTGAATTGAAAAAGTTTGATGGTGGACTTTTGTTATAAATGAATGTTCATTATACGGAGTACCGTCGGGGGAGAAGGTGGAGGAAACAAATGATTAGAATTTGCTGTATTACATATAAAGACGTAGACAGGCTGGTGAGGGAGGTACTGGAGACATATCGGGACGACGAGGTGGAATTCAGCATTGTGGAAGGACTCAGAACAGAAATCCTGATTGAGGAAAAACGAAAAATTATTGAGAGCGCAGACGTTGCAATTGCTACCGGGGCCAATGCTCAGATTGCGGCTGCAGCTTTTCAGGTTCCGGTTATACAGTTCCATATTACGGAATTTGATTACCTGATGGCGATAGAAAAAGGGTTCGAGATAGGGAAACATCCGGCTGTTGTCACTTACAAGCAGCCACTGTCTAAAAATATGAGAGATTATCTCGAAATGGCCGGGAGGCATGTGAAATATGTTGTTTATGAGGACACCGAGGAGCTGAGGGAGGCTCTGTCCGGCAGTGGAGCGGATGTCATCATTGGGGCAACTCATGCGGCGGAAGTGGGAAAACAACTGGGGGTACAGACAGTACTGATTTATCCAAGTTTCAGATGTATTCTGGATACGTTTGCCGAGGCAAAAAATCTGGCCAGAGAACTGGAAAAGGAGAGAAAAAAGAACCAGTATATCAACGCGCTTTTACAGTGCAGTGTTAATGGCATTTTTCTGGTGGACAATCTGTGCAGGGTAATTGATTTTAACCAGAAGGCCGCCGATTTGGCCGGAGTGGAGAGGGAGAAGTTAAAGTATTCGTATCTGGATCAGATTTTTCCCAAACTGAAAATGAATGAATTTGTCTGGGGCAGCCAGCAGGAGTCCCTGAAAATTGTAAAGCTTGGAAATAAAGAAATAGTCTGCAATATCGTACGCCTGGAGAACCGTCATTCCCAGTTTGATGGTGCAGTAATTATGATGTACTATCTGGAAGAGTTAAAAAGCCAGATTGGACAGCGGGAAAAGGAAGAAAAACAGAGAAGGGAAAAAGGATTTCAGGCCAAACGTAGTTTTTCCGATATCATTGGCTCATCTTCCACGATACGTATATGCATCGAGGATGCCAGATTTTACGCGGAAAGTGAATCAAATCTGATGGTGTATGGAGAAACCGGAACCGGCAAAGAGATATTTGCACAAAGTGTCCATAACCAGAGCAGGAGGAAGAATGAGGCGTTTATTGCCGTAAACTGTGCGGCTCTGCCGGAAAACCTTCTTGAAACAGAACTGTTCGGATATGATGAAGGTGCATTTACAGGAGGCCGGAAAGGCGGTAAAAGAGGTCTCTTTGAACTGGCAAACCATGGAACACTTTTTTTAGATGAGATTGGTGAACTGTCTCCGGCTCTGCAGTCGCGGCTTTTGCGGGTACTACAGGAAAAGGAGATTATGCATGTGGGCGGGGAGCGTATTATCCCGGTGGATGTGCGCATTATAGCGGCTACCAACAAACATTTGGAGGAGATGGATCCGGCGGCTTTCCGGCGTGATCTGCTGTACCGCCTGAACGTCCTGGAACTGATGATACCACCGCTTCGGGAGCGGGAGAAGGATGTTGTGGAACTGTTTGATTTTTATTACACCAAGAAAAGGGATGTAAGCCTTCATCAGACGGAATTGACGGATGGAGCAAAAGAAATTCTTTTGCTGTATCACTGGCCGGGTAATATCAGGGAACTGCAGAATGTCTGTGAACGGTTCTGCCTGTATTTGAAGCAATCGGCCAGACACAATGATTTACTCATGAAAAAATGTATGATTCGGGCTGTAGGGGAGGAACGGCTTCAGAAAAATATCTTAGAATCATTTGAATTCAAGGATAAGGGGGGGAGTGTGGAACTGGTGGAAGAGCTGCAGAGGATTTTTTCTTATAACCGCGAACAGATTGCGAAGGTGCTGGGTATAAGTCGGACCACGGTCTGGAGATTGACGAAGGGGGATAAAAAGAAGATTTAATAAGCAGGAAGACAGCGGGCCGGACATGGCAGCAGGACACATAATGCCTGCCTCCATGTCCGGCCTGTTCATGAGTGAAAGAGGCATACTGTTTGTGAAGTACGCTGAAAATCAATCAGACGAATAATGGAGGAGGGGAATGTTTCAAAAAAGTGCAATAACAGCGGAGTGAAACACTATTAATAATCACGTATGAATTAAACGTTATGGAAGATTTAACTGATGCCGGGAAAAGCCTGGTTTTACAAGAAAAACCGGAAGAAAAATTTTGAAGGAAAAAGATGAAAACTGGCACGAAGTTTGCTACTTATATAGTCATCTAATATATGTTTTAGAAAGGTTTGGATTTTGCGGAGCCGGCCCGACGGAATTCTGCCTAATGAAAAGTATAGTGGAGGAGGTACAAGAGGAATGTTTAAATGTATTCAGTATGAACTCAGGGAATCGATTGCGGTTATCTCGATTGATCAGTTGAAGGATCAGAATCGCATGGATCGCAAGACCTATCTGGAGGTAACAGAAGCGCTTCGCTGTGCCCAGGAGGATCATGAAGTGACAGCAGTTATTCTGACCGGTAAAGGAGAATATTTTGTTACCGGTGGCCGCATGGACGGCTATCCCGGAGGAAAAATGATGGAAATGCGGGGATTTGCAGATGCCTGCTCGGGATTAATGTTTCAAATGTACAATATGAGGAAACCATTGATCGCCGCCGTAAACGGCCTTTGTGTTGCGGGAGGAATGATGATCCTGGATGCATGTGATTTGGCCGTGGCGGCGGAATCGAGTAAGTTTGGTTTCCCTGAGCTTGAACGGGGAAATTTCCCGGTGCTGGCTTTGGCGGTTGCCCAGAGGTCGATTCCTAAAAAGCGGGTTTTTGAGTTGTCTTATCTGAGCAATTTAATTGATGCGGACACGGCGCAGCAGTGGAATCTGATTAACAGGGCGGTTCCGGCCGAGCAGGTTCTGGATACCGCATTGGAATGGGCAAGGCTGATATCCGGACGAAGTCTCCTTACGGCGGGAATGGGACGCGAGGCCTATCACAAGATGCAGGGGATGAGCCAGATAGAGAGTCTGGAGTATGCAAAAAATGTTCTGTGCTGTATGCTGGCTACTCATGATGCCCAGGAAGTTGATTATGCAATAAAGGAACACAGGGATCCTGTTCTAAAAGGTTATTGATAGAAAAAACTTACTGAAGCAGAAGAAAAGGGAGGAAATGAACATGATGAAAAAAATGCTGTCTTTATTTTTAGCGGGAGTAATGGTCACGGGGCTTTTAACAGGGTGCGGCAGCAAAACGGAGACTCCGGCAGTTGAAACTACGGCCGCCGCCGGAACGGAGCCGGTTGAACTGGTGTGTTCCCACATTTTTGGTGCGGATACGATACAAAATAAAGCATGCCAGATGTTTGCGCAAAAACTGGAGGAGAAAACGGGCGGAGCATATAAAATGACAATTTATCCTGCGGCCCAGCTTGGTAATATGAATGACATTCTGGAGCAGCAGAAGAGCGGTGATATTCAGCTTACTATTATTTCTTCTATTGCATTAGCCGGTATTTCACCCTATTGTTTCGATAGCTGGCCATTTTTATTTGAGACCCAGGAAGAATTTGAGCGAGCCTACGCAAGTGAAGCAGGTGCAAAATGGTTGGAAAAATGCGAACAGGAATCAGGTTTTTATCTGTTGGCTCCTACGTGGAAAGGGCAGCGCTATTTCTTTGTGAATAAGGATGTCAATTCACTCGAAGATTTGAAAGGTATTAAGGTCCGTTGTTCCGGCAGCCAAATGGAGATGGATAAGTACAGTACCTGGGGAATGACACCGGTGTCCATGAGTTCCACAGAAGTTTTTTCCGCCATGCAGCAGGGAGTTGTGGATGCATATGAGCAGGAGATTCCGGTTGCCAGGGACGAGTCTATCCCTGAAGTGACGAAGACGGTCGTTCTTACAAAACATACAGAAGCCAACTACTGCTGGCCAACAAGCTCATCCTGGCTGAACAGTATGCCGGAGGATTTCCAGAAAATATACCGCGAGACAGCGGCAGAGTGCTCTGCCTATGTAACAGAAGAACTGGTGAAGGAAGAGCCGAAGGCAATTCAGGATTTCAAGGATGCCGGATGTAAGATTGTTGAATTTGACATGACGCCCTGGATAGAACTGAGTGAGACGGTTTATGCTGAAAAATACCCGGAACTGGCTGAATATATGGTGGCTCTGAAAGCGGCTGGGAAAGGAAACTAATGATGAACTGAAATAAAGGAGAATGAGCGAGAATGAAGTATGTAGATAAAATTACGGCTGCTTTTGACAAAATAGTATCCGTCTTCTGCAATATATTCATGATCACACTGATAATCTGTGTTGCTGTCCAGGTGTTTTCAAGGTTTGTTATAAATACATCAACACCATGGACAGAAACACTCTCCATATACTGCTATGCCTGGCTTACTTTGTTTGGAGCCGTACTGGTGCAAAGTGAGGGCGGCCTGCTTTATGTTGACGTGATTCAGGAAAAACTGTCTGGCACGGTGCTGAGGGTTATTAAGATTATCTGTGATGTGATTAGTATGTTTGTTTCCGTCCTCTGGTGTTATTCCGGCATTCTTCAGTGCATGAATGCAAAGGGAATTACCAGTTGGGGAATTGTAATTCCGCTGCCTGTGGTCTATGCGGCAGTTCCGGTATCTTTTGCGTTTTTGTTTTTATTTCTGCTCCTGGATTTAATTAAACAGTTAATTCCGGATAAGAAGGGGGAGGTATAGTATGGGAATTGTATTAATAATCTTTTTGCTTACCCTGCTTCTGGGTGTACCGATAGCGCTTGCCATGGGAGCAGCCGGAATTTATGGTCTTCAGATTCTTCATCTGTCTCCATCAATTATGGGTTCTCAGTTGTTTGCCGGATTAAATTCTTTTTCCATGATTGCGATCCCTCTGTTCATATTTATGGGAGCGTTAATGTCAAAAACTGGCCTCACGGAGATTCTGGTGGATTTTTGTAACGCCATCTTTGGCCGGTTTAAAGGAGGACTGGCAATAGCAGGTATTGCTGCAGGAGCTTTCTTCGCTGCTATCTGTGGCTCTTCTGCGGCCTCTATTGCCTCTTTGGGAGGCGTGTTGATACCGGCCTTAAAAAAAGAAGGATATGGAGGTGGTTTTGCCGGAGCGGTAATCGCAGCGGCCGGTTCACTCGGACCGATCATCCCTCCCAGCCTGCTGCTTGTAATCTATGCGTGCCAATCCAACCAGTCCATTGGCTGGCTGTTTATGGCAGGTATTGTACCTGGGATTTTAAGCGCAATTTTATATATCATGATTACGATTCGTACTGCAAAGCTCAGGGACTTTCCGGTTCATGAGAAGTGCTCGTTCAAAGAGATAAGACGTTCAGGGTTTCGGGCGATACCGGCTCTTATAATTCCTTTGATTATTGTAGTCGGAATCTGTGCCGGTATTTTTACGGTAACAGAATCAGCCGGCATTACTACCGTTTACGTACTTGTAGTGTGGTTTGTTAAAAGACTCTCGTTCAGGGAACTTATTAAAACGGTAGGAGAGTCTGTTAGGGAGACTGCTGCAATTACATTTATTATTGGGGCATCCACCTTTTTAGCCTATGTTATCACGAGAGGGCAGCTTCCTCAGGCAATTGTCAATGCGATTGTTGCGGCAAAAGTGAGCCGCGTTGTAGTTCTTCTGATGATTAATGTTTTGCTGGTAATCATGGGTATGCTTCTGGCTCCGGCCGCGGCGCTTCTGATTGTTACTCCTTTGCTGATTCCGTTGTCAAATGCGTACGGCATTAATTTGATTCAGATGGGACTGATTGTCGTTTTTAACCTGAACCTGGGGTGTCTGACTCCACCGGTGGCCGTCAGCCTGTTTATGACCGCACGGATGGCCGATACCTCATTTGCAGAACAGGTAAAGGAGGCGATGCCGTTCTTTCTTGTCTCGATCGTTGTGCTGATACTGATTACTTATTGGCCGGATTTCACCCTGTTTCTGCCAAGGATGATATATGGATAAGTACCGGTCTTGCGGGATTTGTTAATAAAGCAGGAGGAAATGCAAATGACGGGAATGACAATGACCCAGAAAATCTTAGCAGCCCATGCCGGCTTAAGCGAAGTAAGGGCCGGCCAGCTGATAGAGGCCAATCTGGATTTACTGCTTGGCAACGACGTTACGACGCCGATTGCAATTGCCGAGATGGAAAAAATCGGCAATCCATCGGTGTTTCATAAAGACAAAATCGCTCTGGTCATGGATCATTTTGTCCCCAATAAGGATATTAAATCGGCCGGGAACTGCAAGTATTGCCGCGAATTTGCCAAAAGGAATGAAATTACAAATTATTTTGATGTGGGTGAGATGGGGATTGAGCATGCGCTTCTGCCGGAGAAAGGGCTGGTGGTGGCCGGGGATGTTGTGATAGGAGCCGACTCCCACACCTGCACCTACGGAGCGCTGGGGGCATTTTCCACAGGTGTTGGAAGTACCGATATGGCGGTTGGCATGGTGACGGGAAAAGCGTGGTTTAAGGTGCCCTCCGCGATAAAGATTGTCCTGACAGGGAAGCCGTCCGGATGGATCAGCGGGAAGGATGTAATTTTACATATTATCGGTATGCTCGGCGTGGACGGAGCCCTTTACCAGTCCATGGAGTACACGGGAGACGGCATCGGATATCTCTCAATGGACGACCGTTTTACTATCTGCAATATGGCGATTGAAGCGGGAGCGAAAAACGGGATCTTTCCGGTGGATGATGCGGCCGTGGAGTATATGAAAGAGCATTCGGCACGGGAGTTCAAAAGATACCGGGCGGATGAGGACGCAGTGTATGAGGCGGTATATACAATTGACCTTTCGGAGCTTAAGCCGACGGTTGCATTCCCATTTTTGCCGGAGAATACAAAGACGATTGATGAAGTAGGAAATATTCCGATTGAACAGGCGGTAATTGGTTCCTGTACGAATGGAAGAATGGAAGATATGAGGGCGGCCGCAAAAGTGCTTAAGAACAGGAAAGTGGCCAGGGGAGTCCGCTGTATTGTAATTCCTGCCACTCAGGCCGTCTATCTGCAGTCAATGAAAGAAGGCCTTCTGGAGATTTTCATCAAAGCGGGAGCCGTTGTCAGCACGCCGACCTGCGGCCCGTGTACGGGAGGCTATATGGGGATTCTGGCAGAGGGGGAGCGGTGTATCTCAAGCACAAACCGGAATTTTGTAGGCCGTATGGGGCATGTGAGTTCTGAGATTTATCTGGCAAGCCCGGCTGTGGCGGCAGCCAGTGCGGTTACCGGCAGAATCAGCGGCCCCGGAGATTTGGGATTATAATGCGGGAGGATGCGATGAGAGTAAATGGACACGTATTTAAATATGGGGACAATGTGGACACGGACGTAATTATACCGGCCAGATATTTAAATGCAACGGACGGAATGGAATTGGCCCGGCATTGTATGGAAGATATCGACGGGGAATTTGTGAACCGGGTAAAAGAGGGGGATATTATCGTGGCCAATAAGAATTTTGGCTGCGGTTCTTCCCGCGAACATGCGCCGCTGGCTATCAAATGCGCAGGGGTAAGCTGTGTGATTGCGGAAACCTTTGCCCGCATTTTCTACCGCAATTCGGTAAATATTGGTTTAGCGATTATTGAGTGCCCGGAGGCAGCGAAAGAGATTGAGGATGGGGACGAGGTGACGGTAGACTTTGACAGCGGAGTAATAACAGATAAAACAAAGGGCACTGTTTATCAGGGCCAGGCATTTCCGGAATTTATGCGGGAGATTATTATGGCAGGCGGACTGATAGGCTATACCAATCTTCAGATAAACGGGCATAAAATAATGCCCAGGGACGGTAAAGCTGCCGGGAATATTAAAATACAGGAGGAAAAATAGATATGTATGCAAACAGTAAAAACAGCGGCGCCCGCGTTTTGAGGGAGCGTTTAAAAGATCCAAAAATTATCGTTGCCCCGGGAGCCTATGACTGCCTTTCGGCCAGGCTGATTGAGCAGTGCGGGTTCGAGGCCGCATTCATGACGGGATACGGGGCGGCCGCATCCATACTTGGAGAGCCGGACTACGGCCTGATGACTATGAATGAGATGGCAAATGTATGCGCAAACATGAATGCATTCCTGAATATCCCTTTAATCGGCGACATTGATACGGGATATGGCAATCCCCTGAATGTTTACCGTACGGTGAAAGAGTTTGAGAGAGCAGGAATGGCTGCGGTCCATCTCGAGGATCAGGTTTTTCCAAAGCGCTGCGGGCATATGGAAAATAAGGCGGTCATCTCCATGGAAGAGCACGTGGAGAAAATCAGGGCGGCCGTGGAGGCGAGGGACGAGATGATGATTATCGCCAGAACGGATGCCAGAGCCACCCACGGAATAGACGAGGCGATCCGCCGTCTTACCGCATACCGCGATGCAGGAGCTGATATTGTCTATGCCGATGCGCTGCGGAGTGACGATGAACTGAGGGCCGTGGGAGCAATTCCCAATGTCTATAAATTTACCAACCAGACTGAGAATGGAAAGACTCCGCCCCGCACGGCTAAACAGTTGGAGGAGATGGGATTTAATATCGTAATCTTCCCGGTTGGAACGGCTTTTGTCGCAGCCAAAGCCATGAAGCGGATGCTGGAGCAGCTCAAGCAGGAGGGAACATCCGCGGGCTGTGTAGAACAGATGACGACATTTAATGAGTTTACAGGTATTGTAGGACTGCCGGAGCTTCAGAAGAGGGAAGCAAATTTTAAAACATATGAATTCCGATGACAGGAATTCAGGGGACGAAAGAATATAAGATACCGATGAATATAGAAATTTGATAAATACAGGATGCAGAAGAAGACCGGATGCAGAGGAATATCGGATGCAGAGGAATATCGGATGCAGAAAAACATCGGATAAAGAGAAATATTGAAGACAGAGAAATATCAACTACGGAAAGGAGGGCCCGTTTATATGAAAATCGTGGTATTGGACGGATATACGGAAAATCCGGGGGATTTAAGCTGGTCCGGTTTCGAAGAGCTCGGTGAATTCACCGTATATGACCGTACTCCGGCGGAATTGACGGCTGAAAGGATCGGGAACGCGGATGTAATTCTCACCAACAAGGTGGCCGTTACGGAAGAAATTATGGATGCCTGTCCGGGGCTCAGGTACATTGGAGTGCTTGCAACGGGCTATAATGTGGTGGACACGGAGGCGGCAAAGAAGAGGGGAATCACTGTTACGAATATTCCAACTTACGGTACGGACACCGTAGGGCAGTTCGCCATCGCCATGCTTCTGGAAATCTGTCACCATATCGGTTATCATGACAGGTCGGTCCATAAGGGAAAGTGGGAGAAATGCAGTGACTGGTGTTATTGGGATTATCCGCTGATTGAACTGGCGGGTAAGACGATTGGAATTGTCGGTTTCGGCCGCATCGGGCAGGCGTCCGGCCGCATTGCCGCGGCACTTAATATGCGGGTAATCGCTTTCGACGCGTATCCCAATGAAAGCGGAAAGCGATTGGCGGAGTATGTGGACTTAGACAGGCTGTATGCGGAATCGGATGTCATTGCCCTCCACTGTCCCCTTTTTCCGTCCACCAGGGAAATGATCAACCGTGAGACAATCGGAAAAATGAAGGATGGAGTGATTATCATCAACAACTCCAGGGGAGGGCTGATAGCCGAACAGGATCTGGCCGATGCACTGAACAGTGGAAAGGTATATGCGGCCGGGCTGGATGTGGTTTCCACGGAACCGATCAGGAGCGATAACCCGCTTCTTGGGGCGAGAAACTGTCTTATTACGCCGCATATGAGCTGGGGAACGAAGGAAAGCCGGAAACGGCTGATGGATATTGCCGTTGAGAATCTGAAGCAGTTTATGGAGGGCGCTCCTGTAAACGTGGTTAATGGCTGAGAGTAAAGTAAAGTGAAGTGATGCGGGAAGGAGAGGGTCATGGTGAAATTTCTGTTTGCGTCTGATTCCTTTAAGGGTTCATTATCTTCGGCACAGACGGCTGCCATTCTGGAACGGGAGGCCAGGCTCTGTTTCCCGGATTGTATATGCGTCGGTCTTCCCGTAGCGGATGGAGGAGAGGGAACGCTGGAGGCCGTGCTTTTGGCGGCGGGAGGAAGTCTTGTCCGGAAGGAGGTGCAGGATCCGTTGGGCAGAAACATTTTGGCATCCTATGCCGTGCTTGACGGACAGAGGGCATTTATCGAAATGGCCGAGGCTTCCGGCCTGCCTCTCCTGAAGCCGGAAGAGAGAAATCCGCTGCTGACCGGCACGTATGGGACAGGCCAGCTTATACTTGACGCACTGGAGCGGGGCTGTAATAAGATTACGGTGGCAATCGGCGGCAGCGCTACGAATGATGGCGGCATGGGAGCTTTGCGTGCGTTGGGAGTCCGGTTTCTGGATGAGGAGGGAAACGAGCTGGAGGGAATAGGACGGGATTTAATCCGGGTGAAACGCATTGACCCGGGGCATATCTGTCCCCTCATCCGTAATGCGCAGTTTACCGTGATGTGCGACGTGAAAAATCCTCTGACCGGAAAAGACGGCGCGGCCCGTACGTTTGGCCGTCAGAAGGGCGGAACCGGAGAGGATATTGAATTTCTTGAGTCGGGGATGGAGCGGTATGGAGAACTTCTGAAAGAACTGTGCGGCTATGATATTGCCGCCGCAGAGGGAGCCGGCGCGGCCGGCGGTCTGGGTGCGGCCCTGGCCGTATTCCTGGATGCGGAAATGAAGCCGGGTATCGAGGCGGTGCTGGAGCTGATTGATTTTGACCGGAAACTGGAGGACGTGGATCTCGTAATAACCGGGGAGGGGCGGATGGACTGGCAGTCCTCCTTTGGAAAGGTCCCAAGCGGAATCGGAGAACACTGTAAACGGCTGGGGATTCCGGCGGTTGCGTTGGTCGGAGCCATGGGAGCGGGTGCGGAAAATATTTATGAACACGGTATTCTGAGCATTATTCCGACCGTCAACGGGACAATGGATGTGGACGAGGCAATGGAACGGGCGGAGGAGCTTTATGCCGGTGCGGCAGGGAGAATGTTCCGTCTTTTGAGGATTGGGATTCATATCCCCGGATAACCGGTATCATGCCCTCACAATCACGCTGTGCCGGCCTGTCCGCACCAGCTCTGTATCCACCCCGTAGGCCTGTCTGATTAGTTCCGGTGTGAGTACTGCCTCCGGAATTCCCTGGGCGGCGACCGTTCCGCCGGAGAGCAGGACGGAGCGGTCCGCGTAGTCTAAAGCCAGATTCAGATCATGGATGACGGCGGCAACGGTGATGCCGTTCCGGCTGATATGGTGCAGCAGGTCCATGACCTCATACTGATATTTTAAATCGAGACTGCTGGTGGGTTCATCTAGAAGCAGCATCTGAGGTTCCTGGGCGATGGCCCTTGCAATCAGCACCCGCTGGCGTTCTCCGCCGCTGAGCTGGTTGAACGGCCGGAATGCATAGTCTTTCAGATGGAATTCCTCCATCACCTCCGATACTTTTTCCAGATCATCTTTCCCTGCCTTCATGCCCATGTGGGGCAGACGGCCGGACAGTACGATTTCCATTACATTCAGCGCGTATTCCGTCTGGGTATTCTGTGGCACATAGCCGAAAATACCGGCTCTCTCCCGGACGGTAAGCTTCCCTGTCTTTGTTCCATTCCACCGTACGCATTCGGGATCTGCCTTAAGAAGACCGTTGATGCAGCGCAGCAGCGTTGATTTTCCTGCGCCGTTGCCGCCGAGGAATGCGCAGAAGGTTCCCGGCTCGACCCGGAAAGATACATTCTTCAAAACTTCCCTGTGTCCGTAGGAAAAGTTCAGTCCCCGGACTTCCAATCCGTTTATCAAATCATTCACAGTCTCTTCCTCCCCCGAAAAATCAGATATAAGAACAGCGGAACCCCCACATAGGATACGACGATTCCCACCGGAATCATGGTTGGGGAAAACGCGCAGCGCCCGATGGTATCGGCCGACAGAACCAGGGCTGCGCCCGTGATGGCGGAGAGAGGCAGTAAAAGCCTGTGATCGCCGCCGATTATCATCCTGGACATATGGGGAGCCACGAGGCCGACGAATCCGATAATGCCGGTGAAGCTGACAATTGCCGCGGTCAGCAGCGTGATGCATCCGCCTGTCAGGATCCTGGTGCGTTTCACATGGATTCCAAGGGATGCAGCGCTCTCGTCCGAGCCGGCTGCAATCATGTTAAACGCCCAGGCCTGGCTTTGGAAAATGGGTACCGTAATCATCAGAAAGAGGGCCATGACGGCAATATCCTTCCATCCGACGGCGGTGAGGCTGCCGAAGGTCCAGTGTATAATGGCTGGAAGCTGCTGTTCGTTGGCGATAAACTGCATCGTCGAGTTGAGGGCACTGAAAAAATAGTTCAGGGCGATGCCTGTCAGCACCAGGGTTTCCGAACCAAGCCCCTTCAGGCTGGAAAGTCCGTAGACAAAAGCCGCACAGAGCAGTGCCATGAAAAAGGCGGCGGCAACGGTGGCCGTTTTCTGGAGATGGACCGGAATTCCGCCAAAGACAATCACCGCGGCTGCGCCCAGGGCGGCCGCTCCTGAAAGGCCGGTAGTGAATGGGCTGGCCATCTGATTGCCCGTAATTGCCTGCATCCCCGTTCCGGCTATGCCGAGGCCTGCGCCTGCCGTGACAGCGGCGGCGACGCGGGGAAGACGGAGCAGGAGAAGGACGTTCTGTTCTTTGGGACTGAGCGGCCGGGCGGCCGTGAAACGTTCCGCAAACGGCAGCCAGGTGACCGCCAGACGGGACGGAGTGAGGTCTGCCACACCGAGGCAGACGGCAGCGGCCGCCAGCACGCAGAGAGCGGCTGCCGCCAAAAGGATCCACAGGATTTTCCGGCGGATCAGATATTTATATTCGCTGGTCAGCGTATCAAAAGACATGGAATAATCTCCTTAATTTAAAATCAGCCCGCATACCGGGGATAAACGGAATGCGGGCGGACCGGCGGACGGTATCCGGCGCGGCTTATTTTGAAAGCTGCAGCGCGGATCCTGTCCGGATTTATTTTTGTGCAGGAACGTGGTAGTAGTGCTGGGCATTCGGCTCGAAGCCCTGGTATTTCATCCACTGTCCAAAGATAGCGTCCGGATCCAGATCCGTCATTAAATCGGGATAAAGCCATTTGGACATGTAGGCCGCTCCTATCATTTTTCCCAGCCCACCGCTCATAAAAGCGGTGTTGAGATAGAAATTGCCCTCCTTAACAGCCGTTAATTCCCGGAATCCTTCGCGCTCCATCATGGATTCTGCCTTGGCGGCAAATTCCTCCTGTGGAGGAGCGGTAAATACGCCGCTGTTTCCGACAACTTCTCCGGCATAGACTTTGACAATCAGGTCGGGATCCGCCATCAGAACCTGCTCCGGATCGATATCCTTACCGGCCAGGGAGGCGTCGCCGAAAATATTTTCGCCGCCTGCCATAAGAATCATATTATGCCAGCCGTCGTTGGATGTTCCGGGAATGCAGGTGGTATAGTCACCGCCGTACTCCCAGTAAACAGTCTTGGGTTCTTCCACCTGTTTTAACTGTTCTTTCATATAATCAACCGGTTTCTGATAGAAATCAACCAGTTCTTCCGCCTGCTCTTCCCGGCCGAATAACTGGCCGCACAGCCTGATCTGCTTCGGCACGTCGGAGTTGTCCCATCCGGTGATAACCACAACCTTGATACCGAACGGCTCCAGTTTCTCAATGGATTCCTCCACCACGCCGTTTTTGGGGACTACGAGCACCTGAGGATCGAGAGCCACAATCTTTTCATAGTCATACTCATCTTTTCCAAATGTCTCGTTCTCTCCGAACTGAGGCCAGTAGACCTCATCCTGGGATGTGTAGATATCCACTCCGACAACGCTGTCCCCGGCTCCTACGGCACGGATTAATTCGTTGTTGTAGCGGTTTGCGACGCAGGCCCTCGTAATCGGAAGGGACAGCTCCACCTCACGGCCGATGTCATCCACAAAGACGGCAGTTCCCGTCACGGCGGTTTTGTCATCTGCCTCCCGGCTTTCAGCGCCTGTTTCAGCAGCAGTGCTTTCCACGGCCGCCGTTGTCTTCGTGCCGTCCGTCTTCGCGGCACAGCCGGCCAGTGAGAGCATCAATACGGCAGCGATCCCTGCAAATAGTTTTCTGTTCTTTCTCATCTTCGGTAAATCTCCTTTCAACCTGTCTGTAAAATATTGGATAGTGCCCTGAATTGCAAAACAGAGCATACTTACAAACCCAATCTGATTATCAGGCTGAAAGGTGATTTTCCCTGTCCCGGAAAATTTCCTCTGCAATGCGACTGGCAGGTCTCCTGGCTTATGATTCGTCCTCCGGATCGCCTTCCCGTTCTAACAGTGGCTGTTTATGATCCTTCGTCATCAATTACAGTAGAGGCAGCTGTGGGGGATTCTCACCCCGCTTCCCTATTAAAAAGCTTCCGCTTTGCCAATCATTGCAAATTCAGTTAAAGCGTACTCAGCATACCATAGAATCGGCGTTCAGGCAAGTATGGGAAGAGGTATTTTCGCGGGCATGTACGAGCCGTTTCACTGAGGGAGCGTGAATGCGTTTTTGGTTTGCTATTCCGGGTTTATAGTATATACTTTAATTTATGGGAAAAGGAATTGCGGGATATCCTGCATTCGAAATAATGAAATGGGTAGATAACAGGTAATATTAAAACATAAATGGCTGTAAAGCACAGATAATATACTATATTCCTGTCAGGAATATGTGGCTTTGGCGGGACTTTGGGACCGGATTTTTGCGGTGGATGCTGAAAAGGGAATATGCAGGAATAATGTCCGCGCTGTGGAGGTTATGGCATATTTACGACAGGAATGTGGTTCCCGGGCGGACTTGGGCCGGGGATTGTGCTTATGGTACTAGTGGAAAAGAGGAAGCAGACTTATGAAAATCGACCGCCTCATCGGTATCCTTTCCATTCTTCTTCAACAGGAAAAGGTGACGGCGCCATATCTGGCAGAAAAATTTGAAGTTTCACGCAGGACAATTAACCGGGACATTGAGGATATCTGTAAAGCGGGGATTCCCATTGTCACGTCACAGGGGCAGAACGGGGGGATTTCCATTATGGAGGGTTATCGGATGGATAAAACCCTGCTCACATCCTCCGACATGCAGGCTATTCTGGCGGGGCTAAAGAGCCTGGACAGTGTATCGGGATCGAAACGGTATCAGCAGTTGATGGAGAAACTGGCAATGGGGAATTCCTCCGTTCTGGCATCGAATAATCACATTATGATCGACCTGGCATCCTGGTACCGATCCTCTCTGGCGCCGAAAATCAGTGTGCTTCAGGCGGCTGTCGAGGACAGGCGGAAGGTGGAGTTTAACTATTATGCGCCGGGCGGGGAGAGCAGCCGGAGTATTGAACCGTATCTTCTCATTTTTAAATGGTCGTCCTGGTATCTGTGGGGATACTGCTGTGAAAAGCAGGATTACCGTCTTTTTAAACTGAACAGGATGACGGAATTAAAAGCGACGGAGGAACAGTACGAACCCAGGCAGATACCGGTGCCGGATCTGTCGGCAGAGCGCGTTTATCCGCTGGGGATTGATGTGGAGGCCGTTTTTGAGCCGGATATGAAATGGCGTCTGGTGGAGGAATTCGGCATGGAGAGCTTCACGGAACAGGAAGACGGACGGCTTAAATTTTCCTTCGGTTTTGCGGACAAGGAGAACCTGTTCGGATGGCTGCTGAGCTTTGGGGACAAGGTGGAACTGATAAAGCCGGCGGAACTTCGCAGAGAGCTTTATGAGATGATGGGACGTCTTCAAAAAATGTACCGTGAATGATGACGCACAGATGTCATGTTTCATATGGTATGCTTTGTCTATCAGAAAATAAGACAGGAGAGAAGAAACAATGGAATATGAGATTGTAAAATTAGAAGAGAAAAAAGCAGCGGGAATTAAGGCGAGAACAAATAATATGTCCCCGGATATGGGAGCGGTAATCGGCGGCTTGTGGGGTAAGTTTTATTCCGAGGGAATCTATGAGTCCATTCCAGGAAAGACGAATGATAAAGTGTTGGGAATTTATACGGAGTATGACGCAGATGCAATGTCGGATTACACCATTGTCGTTGCCTGCGAGGTGAACGGGAAAGAGGAGCTTTCCGAAGATACGGTTCTTGTCACAATCCCTGCAGGAAATTATGCAAGGTTTATTGCAAAAGGAGATCTGCATGAGGCGGTTGCAAAATGCTGGCAGGAGATTTGGAGTATGGATTTGCCACGGACCTTTGCCTGCGATTTTGAGGAGTATCAGGATGACAGCATGGACGAGGCTGAAATACACATCTATGTGGGCTTAAAGGAATAAAGACGTCGCTGTTCACCGCCTGCCGGGAAACGAAAATGCTGCGGACCGTAACGCGCGGCGGACGGACAGGCGGTGAAACGACGCGGAGGGGGATGAGGATATGGCTTCAAGCATGGAATTTGTTCAATATGCAACAGACCAGATGAGAAATGCCGGGGAGATTACCTATAAAAAGATGTTTGGGGAATATGGAATCTACTGTGACGGCAAGATAATCGGTCTGATCTGTGATAATCAGCTTTTTATCAAAATTACGGAGGCAGGAAAAAAGCTCTGCCCAGATTTTGAGGAGGAGTCGCCCTATGAGGGCTCTAAGCCGTTTTTGCTGGTGGAGGACATCGATGACAGGGATTTACTGACCGAGCTGGTGGCGGAGACGTTCAGGGAACTTCCAATGCCCGCGCCCAAAAAGAAAAAGGCGGAGAAACGGGTAAAACCGGAGCCGGTATCAGGAGAAAAAGTGGATTTCAAAAAACGCGACAAGAATTTTTATCAGCCCGGAAAAAAGCCGTCCATTGTGGATGTGCCGGAAATGACATTTTTTGCTGTAAAAGGTTCAGGGGATCCTAATACCTCTGAAGAATACAAAGATGCGGTGGGTGCGCTGTATGCCTTGTCTTATACCGTAAAGATGAGTAAAATGAGCGGCAGCTGCCCGCCCGGATATTTTGATTATGTAGTGCCTCCGTTAGAGGGACTGTGGCTGGTGGATGACCAGGGATTTGACGGGACAAACATCACGGATAAGAGCCGGTTTGAATGGATCTCCATGATCCGTCAGCCCGACTTTGTGACGGATGAGGTGTTTGAAGAGGCCAAAGAAAGCTGCCGCAGGAAGAAACCGGAGATTGACCTGTCAAAGGTCCGTCTGGTAAAATATACGGAGGGTCTTTGTGCCCAGATTATGCATATCGGGCCATATGACAGTGAGCCTGAGACGATTAAGCGGATGGAATGTTTTACGGAAGAGAACGGCTATAAGACAGACATAAGCGACAAACGGCCGCACCATGAGATCTACCTGAACGATCCGAGAAAAACAGCTCCTGAGAAAATGAAGACAGTCATCAGGCACCCGGTGAGAAAAAGAGATTAGTGTGCCGGTACGCCGGAGATTACGGATGGGAACGCGATATGCACGCAGTATGAGGGAGGCGTCATTTTGGAAATTATAACAGTTACGAAGGAAAATCTGGATAAAGAGCATATCTGCTGCGCCATTTCCAGCAACAGGGACTGCCAGGTACTGGCGAAGAAGGCCTGGCTCGTTGAGCGGTTTGAGGACGGCCTTGTTTTTAAAAAGGGAGACGTACGCGGAAAATGCTTTATCGAATACATTCCGGCGGAAAAGGCCTGGGCGCCCGTTGAAGCCGACGGGTATATGTATATTGACTGCATGTGGGTGGCCGGACAGTATAAGGGACAGGGAAATGCGGCGCTTCTTCTGGATGAATGCATCCGTGACAGCAGAGAAAAGGGAAAGAAGGGACTCGTGATCCTTTCATCAAAGAAAAAAATGCCGTTTCTGGCAGAACCGAAGTTCCTGCGCTATAAAGGATTCCTTACCGCAGACACTGCCGAGCCGTTTTATGAACTGCTCTATCTTCCCTTTGAAGACAGCGCCGATAAACCGTGCTTTAAGGAACAGGTCAAACAGCCCCGAATCGGAGAGCAGGGATTTGTGCTTTACTATGCGAACCAATGTCCATTTACAGCCAAATACGTTCCCTTGATAGAGGCAGCGGCCAAAGAAAAAGGGGTGCCGTTCCGGTCGATCCGTTTTGAGACTACGGAACAGGCCCGTAATGCTCCGGCGCCGTTTACAAGCTACAGTCTGTTTTATAATGGAGAATTTGTGACAAACGAAATACTCTCCGTACCGAAATTTGAGAAGCTGGTGGAAGCAAAAAGAGGGTAAGGGAGCATGAGATGAAAACAACGAAAAGCACCGTAAAACGTGCTTTTCGTTGCTTCGGTCGATTTATTGATCAGATGATGCAAATTTTTTGTGCAAATCCGAGAGCAGATTAGAATGGACTCTTCTTGAAGCTTCATCGGCCGCGTTCCTTCCCATCCCGGCATGTTCCTCGAAGGGATAAAGATAGCTTCCCCACTGATAGTCACCCGGATGACGCAGTTCAAAGACAAAGGCAGGTTCGTCATCAATAGAGCTTACAAAACTGGTATGTGCAAAGGATTCTTTGATAAAAATCCTTTGCTTTGCCAGAAAGGCTTCTGTAGAAGTGGCTCCGGGAACTCCTGCTTGGGTGACGGCAGTTTTTATCCGCCTTTTTGCGGCTTCATCATTTGCAAAGATTCTTTCCACCATTGCCCAGGGAGGTGTCCTTGGAAGTGTTCCCCAGGCATTTTTGGTATCGGCAGATGCCAAATCCGATTTTCCGACGATAAATGTAACACAACACATTACATAGTTAAAAAGCATTTCTTCCTGCATCGTAATCAGGGAGTCGTCCTGATATCTTCCGTCCTGGTACCACTGACCTGCATTTCCATTTAAAAATGCGCTTACATCGGCGAGAGGAATACCGACCGTCACCTGGTTGCCGGCAGTGACCGCCTCCCCGCTTCCCGCCTTTTCGATGAGATGCGTTTGATTAATTACATGCAGCAGAAGGTCATCATTCTCAATATCAATAAGATGATTTTCATGACTGGCGGCGTTCTGTATCTGAGCGACTGCAAAGGTAAGGGCATTCTTCCTGTCGTCGATGGAGGCCTTTGTCCAGCCCTCCCTCCTTACCGGTTCCCGTTCCGTAGGAGATGTTACCAGTTCGATCGTAAACAGTTCGCCAACTCCCAAATCAACTGTGATTAGAAGTAAAATTTCTCTGTCGGATTTCCTTCTTACCTCAGCGAGGCATTTCTCTTTGTTTGCCCCCAGACGGATCTTATATTCGTTTAATTCCTGTTCAACGCCTATGGAAGGTCCGGCAAATTCATGTCGGAATTCTTCCCTTCCAAACTGGATAACCGGGGCTTTTTCAATCACATTCATACTGATTTGGGCAGACGGGCCGCCTTCCAGGCCATAAAACTGCAATGCGGTTTTATTTCCCACCGCACCATTCAGGCGGCTCATCTCATCTTCGGGTTGAAGCTTTCTCTCCTTCCTGTTTAAGGGTTTAAAGTCCATCACTTTCCCTCCTCCCATATATTTTTCATTATATCATTCGGGGTGGGAACTTCAATAGGGTGCAGGTGTTCTTAAACCATGAGCTGTTCCTTCAGATATCTTCCGACCACGTTTGAGAAGTCGTTTATATTTCTTATATAGGCAAATTCATTTCCAAATATCTGCCGTTCTGCGGGTAGGGCTTCCTCCTCGCCGGCAAAAATCCCCATGACGGCAATTCCTTCATTTCTGAGGTGGTATACCTCCCTTGCCGTATCCTTAACCGCATATTCATTGCAGTACTGGATGCGCTGGCGGCTCTTCGACTTACTTACAATAATATCGTTCGGTGTTCCGTCGCTTAATACAATCAGGATTTTATTCTCTTCCTTTCGCGCGGCCAGACTGTAGGCGGCGGCACGGATGGCGAGTCCGTCCCGGTTATTGGCGGAGCCGTAGAATTCCAGGATGCGTTTGTCGGCCTCGATTGGTTCATCATAGTCGCGGAAGCGTCTCATCACCGTGTAATCCCCGAATGTGCAGAATCCCATCACGCGGTGGGGAATCTCTGCCAAACTCAGCGCCTCGCTGATAATATAGCCCTGGAGTGCAACCATGCTCTGCCGGATCTGCTGGGAACCGCTGGAATCGATCAGGATTTCCACGGTAAAATCGGTAAATTCCTGTGTGAATTCACGGTCAAACAATTTCCTGTTGTTGGTTCTTCCCAGGTTCCATAGACGGTCTACCCGGATTTTACCATATTCACCCGGGAAAATTTCCTTCTCCTCCCTGGTGAGGAGCGCCCTCTTTAAGATGTCGGCCAATGAGAGGATATTCTGCCTTGTAACAAGCTGGTTTGCTTTCAGGACATCAAGATTTTCAAACAGAATGCGTCTTGCATACTCGACCTGGTAGGTATCGGAAGCGGTTTCCCGGCTTTCCGGCCTATCTTGGATCTGCGCCTGAACCGTAGTATCAGCCCTGTCCGTTTCATCCGTATCGCCGGGATGAAGCAGGCCGTCGGTAAAGTGTAGTTTGCATTCCTTGTGGGCACCGGTGCAGAGCTGATGGGTAAGACGGCGCTGCTCCTTTGGAGTCAGGTAGCTCTTCCCATAATTCAGTTCAATATAATCTTTCGCCAGTGCCATGGACTCGTCTTCCAGAACAACGGAGTTCGGCTTTTCGGCCTTGTTTTTACCATCGTCCTCTTCCTGGAGATGATCGGCCAGGAGATTAACGATGCGGTCTTCCTCTTTTTCGGGCTTATCGTCCTCTTCATCGGAGTCGGACTGCTTATCACCCCGGCCCGGATCGTCCTCAAATAAGCCGAATCCCTTGAATTCATCTGCAAATCCCTTGGGATAGGCTCCATTGTACACTTCATCGAGACAGCGGATGATTTCAACCGTATCGTCTGCGTCCTCAAGGGCACAAATTTTATCAACCCAGACCTGTTTTGAGGAAGGGGCGGGAGTGCGGTAGAGGCAGAAACGCAGATAACAGGCCTCCAGAGCGCCCCAGTCCGTATGGGTCAGACGGCTTTCGTCTTTTTTCAGCGTATCCTCAAATGCCAGACGCCTGATATCGATTACTCCTCCGCGCTCCGCGGCCGCCTTTTTCCAGACTGCGCTCTCAATGCACATGCGGGAGAGGGGCAGGAGTACGGAAGGTTCGGCTCCGAAGAGAAACGCCTTCTCAAAATACTGTTTAAGCGTCTGTGGGCGGAAGTATCTGGCGAAGCTGCCTTTGCAGATTGCGTCGTAAAGAGCAATATATTTTGATCTGCGGAATAAAGAGGCGTCCACCTCGGCCCCGAGACTGTAGTCACCGCTTATGGTCCATAAGAGGTTCTTAAGGCGGTTCTGGATTCGGGCGGTTTCCATCTCTTCATCCGGTTCCGGTTCCGACGGAGCCGGTTTTTTTATCTCTTCCGCTTCATATTTCATGGTTTTCATAGGCGCCTCACTTCTCAAAATACATCGCTGCTGGTCCATGAATCGGGAATCCGGGTTAAGACGATGTCATCCACCATATCCTGCTCGAATACATCAAAGCACTTGTTGGTTATGCCCATAGTGACGGCGGCTTTCGGCGTCAGCCCGCCGCGGATCAGCTTCAGGGAACCGATCATACCGCGCAGATCCACAGGTTTCGTGGAAATCTCCCCGTTCTTTGCCTTAGCCTGAAGATCCAGGAAAAGTCCCGAAAATTGTTCCAGAGCCGGAAGCGCGGCCCCGGGAACGGCGGCATCCAGAATTCTTATCAAATCCTCCTGGCCGAGCGTCGGCATATTGATGACCATAAAGCGGGAGACAAGAGCCTCGTTCAGTTCCTTCGTCCCCGCGTATCCGTAGTTCATTGTTCCGATAAAACGGGCCGCGGGGTGCAGCTCGATCCTGTCATATCCCGGAACATCAATGATGCGTCGGTAGTCGAGAGTGGCATGAAGAACGGAAACGGCATCATTTTTAGCCATGTTGATCTCATCCAGGATACCAAAACCGCCGTAGGCGGCACACTGGTACACCGGGCCTCTGCGCAGCTTCACCTCATTATCCACAAAGGTGTCGCTCCCGATCAGGGTGCCGCTGTCCGTATTCACGTGAAAGGACATATTGTAAACAGGCCGTCCAAACATCCAGGCCAGATTTTCAGCCAGAATATTCTTTCCCGTCGCCTTATCCCCGCAGAGCAGAAGATTCTCGCCTTCCAGCAGCGCGGAGACGGCCATCTCCACGATTTCTTTTCCAAAGAAGGGCATATCTGGCTGATAGACACGCCGTCTCACCTCCTCCGCAACAGGATATTCGGCTCTGAAACGTTCAAGTTCTTTTAATAAATGTTCATTGATTTCTTCCTTCGGTTTCATAAAAATCCCTCCTCAAACACCCGACACTCCGGGAGCACCGGGCCAGATTTCATTGTCATAGTTTATCCGGTTTACGCCATTCCATAATGCCTCATCGTAAACTCGGCCATCCTTTTTATATGTGTTTCAATATCTAAGATTATTATAACAACACAGAATCTAAAAAACGTCGATACAATCCCCCAAATTTTCCCCATCAAAAAGATCCGGCAAACGCACTTTAGACGTTACCGGATCCTCTCGATGACTAAAACAACAAAATCAAAAAAAAAGTTTAGAGCTTTAGAATTTAAGGTAATTGTACATCCGCTCACCAATATTCATGGAATCTTCTGAACTTATAGAGATGAGGGAATTACCGAAACTTGTTGAACTGCCGGAACTACGGGCACTATGGAAACTGCCGGAACTACCGAAACTACCGAAACTACCGAAACGTTGCCCATTACGGAAACTACAGAGTAAACGGGTACGCGACCCCTTCGCGGCTTCAGTCCCGGCCAAAACCTTCCCGGCGGGGAAGGAGGGAGAAAAAGATTCCGGAGGGAACCTGGGAGTTCATCGGCACTTACCGAGGTT
>CATWBR010000013.1 GCA_958349075.1 uncultured Clostridium sp. | reverse complement strand
TTATAATACAAACGATTATACGCTTTTTTGGAGGAAACAATGGCTGCAGAATATGCAATTGAAATAAAAGATGTGACGAAAATCTATCGGTTGTATGAAAAACCGATTGACCGTCTGAAGGAATCGCTGAATATCGGTCATAAGGAGTACCATAAGGACTTCTATGCCCTCAGCAATATATCTTTTTCCGTGGAAAAGGGACAGACAATCGGAATCATTGGAACGAACGGTTCCGGTAAATCCACAATACTTAAAATTATCACCGGAGTCCTGACGCCTACGTCTGGCCAGGTGATGGTGGACGGAACGGTATCGGCCCTTCTGGAACTGGGAGCCGGATTTAACATGGATTATACCGGGATTGAGAACATCTATATGAACGGAACGATGATGGGATTTTCCAGAAAAGAGATGGAGGCCAAGCTTCAGGACATCCTGGACTTTGCCGACATCGGTGATTTCGTTTATCAGCCGGTAAAGACGTATTCCAGCGGTATGTTCGTGCGGCTGGCTTTTGCGCTGGCGATCAATGTGGAGCCAGAGATCCTGATTGTGGATGAGGCTCTGTCGGTCGGCGATGTTTTCTTCCAGTCCAAGTGCTATCGGAGGATGGACGAGATCAGGAAAAACGGGACGACAATCGTCATGGTTACCCATGATATGGGCAGCATTATCAAATATTGCGATAAGGTAATCCTGTTAAACAGAGGTGAATTTATCGCCGAAGGCTCCGCTGGCAAAATGGTGGATATGTACAAGAAAATCCTGGCAGGCCAGATGGAGGCGCTGAGGGAGGAACTCGCACAGATGAGCGACTTTTCCGGAGAGAAGGTTGTGCTGGCCGAGATGGGAGCCGGGGAAGCAGGAGAAGACTCAGCTTCCACAGACAAGGGGACAGGTTCTGCTCTTATGCGGAACAAACTGACGGTCAATGCAAACCGCGAGGAATACGGGGACGGAAGGGCGGAAATATTTGATATGGGCCTGATTGACCAGAGGGGCAATATCACAAATCTCCTATTGAAGGGCGAATCGTTTACGATCAAGGAGAAGATCCGGTTTAATGATGCCATACAGGCTCCCATTTTTACTTACACGATCAAAGACAAGAAGGGCAACGACCTGACCGGCACCAATACCCTTTTTGAAGGAACCGACATAAAGCCGGTTAAAAAAGGCGATGTCTATGAGGTGGCATTTACGCAGAAGATGACGCTTCAGGGCGGGGAATACCTTCTGTCAATGAGCTGTACCGGTTTTGAAAACGGAGAACATGTAGTGTACCACCGGCTTTACGATGTGGTAAACATCACCGTGATTTCCAATAAAAACACGGTTGGAGTCTATGATATGGAGCCGGAAGTGGAAGCGGTACTTGTGGACATCAATGTGTAAGGAGACCCGTAAGATGGAGAAATTAAGCAGCAATGCAAACGGAAAAACAATCAGAAAACAGAAAAAAAGCCTGAACGGTGAAATCCTGAATCTGATTGACAAATATATGACGGATACGGGCATGGATGTAAAGAGGGCTTTAAAGGAAAATAAACGGCTGGATTACCTCTATGCGCTGGCTCCGCTGCGGGAAAACCTGCTGGAGTGGTATGCCTTTAAACCAGGCGGACCGCTCCTCCAGGTGGGGGCCGATTTCGGTGCGCTGACCGGCCTGTTTTTAAGAAGGACGGGAGATGTGACGGTCCTCGATGAGTCGGAGGAGAGCCTTTTAGTGGTAAAAACCAGATATCAGGAAAATTCCGGACTCAGGTTGATAGCCGGCAGTCTGGAAGAATATACCGAAAACACTGTGAATCACGGCAGGTTCCGCTATGTGACGATGATCGGATCCCTGCGGGCCGGCAGCCGGGCAAAAGGACAGGAGCCGCTTGGGGCGCAGATACGGGCGGCCAGACAGCTTCTGGCGCCGGGCGGAACGCTGATTCTTGCGGCCTGTAACCGGTTTGGACTTAAGTATTTTGCCGGTGCGCAGAGAGACGCCGTGAGCGTGACGAAGCGGGAACTGGAGAAGTATCTGGAGGGCGGAAGATTCTATTATCCAATGCCGGATTACCGACTTCCATCTTCCGTCTATTCCGAACAATATCTGCCGAAAAAGGGAGATTTGACCGGAATGCCGGCGCTCTACGATTATCCTGAATATCTGCTGATGGACGTGGGAGCCGCATACGACGCCGCCTGCGGGGACGGCCAGTTTGAGAATTTCGCGAATTCTTTTCTCGTGATATGGACCGAAGGGGGCCGGTAGAATGCCGGATGCCCGTAACAATAAAAAAGGAGAACAGACACCGTGTCAGAGTTAAGGTTTGTTAAATATAACAGGACGAGGCAGGAAAAATTCCAGATTAAGACACAGATTCTGGAGGAAAACGGAACGCGTTTTGTCGAAAAGACCGCCCTTTGTGAGGAGGGAATTCCGCATATCCGCTCGTTTGATGAGAAATATAATCTTCTGACCAGCCAGAACGGGAGTATTAAGCTGGTGAAACCGGAAGTGTCCGAAGACGGAAGGACCGCCCGCTTTGAGTATCTGCAGGGGAGGACGATGGCGGAGCTTTTAGGGGAGGAACTGGCCTCAGGCGATATTATCGGAGCCGTAAAGAGAGGAATGGAGCTTATCTACGATATCAAGCCGGAATTTATCTCGGATTTTCATGTGACGCCGGAATTTATGGAGGTGTTCGCATCGGCAGGCGAGCCGGTGGAGGTGGAGGAGACAGGACCGTCCTATGCCGCTTCCAACATTGATGCCCTGTTTGAAAATATGCTGGTGACGGAGGAGGGAGTCTATGCCCTCGATTATGAGTGGGTGTTTCTGTTTCCGGTTCCGGCCGGTTTCGTTAAGTACAGGACGCTCCACTATTTCTACAGGCAGTATCAGAGCATTATCGGCGGAAAATTTAAGGATCAGGCCTCATTTTTAAAGGAATTCGGCATAGAGGAGAAGAGGCTTCCCCTTTATGAAAAAATGGAGCGCAGTTTCCAGGAGTATGTCCATGGGGAGAACCAGAGGACATACCAGGAAGACTTTATGGTGAAGACGAAGACACTCGCCGAGCTTAAGCAGGTGGATAGAGAGCTGGAACTCGCCAGAGAACGGATCGAGCAGCTCAGGGCGGAGATTTCTGAGAAGGACACGGCGCTTAAAAAGGTACAGGAGGTTCAGCGTCTGACAAATAACCATGTGGCGAACCTGGAAGTGATCATCGCCGATCTGCGCCGTGAAACCTCTGAGATGGGTAAAACCCTGACCTATTTAAACCGCCACGAGGCAGTCATATTTAAGATAAAACGAAAATTGGGACAGGCCTTTAACAGAGCCTATCCGAAAGGGACCAGAAAGCGTAAGATTCTGGGGTACTGGAAAAATACGCTGTTTCATCCGGTCAGATACATCGGAATGTATACGTCGGAGGAAGGGAAGAACCGAATCAAGGGAGACTTTGAAATCGGGGAGGAGTACCTTCAGTATGGGAAACTTGATTTTCCTGTGCAGGAGAGCCCGGAAGTATCGATTGTTATCCCGGTGTACAACCAGATTCACTATACCTACCTCTGTCTGGCTTCTATTCTGGAACACACCAGGGATGTAAGCTATGAGATTCTGATAGCCGATGATGTGTCAGCCGATGCGACGGAGCATCTTGGAGAGTTTGTCTCCAATATTACGATTTGCAGGAATGAAACCAATCAGGGATTTTTAAGAAACTGCAATCATGCGGCCAAATCGGCAAGAGGCCGTTATGTGATGTTTCTGAATAACGATACGCAGGTGACGGAGGGCTGGCTCAGTTCTCTGGTAAATCTGATCCGGTCCGATTCTTCCATCGGAATGGTCGGTTCCAAGTTAGTTTACCCCGACGGCCGTCTCCAGGAAGCCGGAGGTATTATCTGGAGCGACGGTTCCGGATGGAATTACGGCCGTCTCGACAATCCGGATAAGGCGGAATATAACTATGTGAAGGATGTGGATTACATCTCGGGCGCAGCCATCCTGCTTTCCAATGAACTGTGGAAACAGATTGGCGGTTTCGACGAGCGTTATGCACCGGCCTACTGTGAGGATTCGGATCTGGCCTTTGAGGTCAGAAAGGCCGGATACAGAGTGGTTTATCAGCCGCTCTCAAAGGTAATTCATTATGAGGGAGTCAGTAACGGAACGGATGTAAACGGCGAGGGACTTAAGCGGTATCAGGTGGAAAACAGTGAGAAACTTAAGGAAAAGTGGAAAGAGGAGTTTAAAAACCAGTGTGTCAACACCGGTAATCCGAACCCATTCCGCGCGCGGGAGAGAAGTATGGGAAAACCCGTCATCCTGGTCGTGGATCATTATGTTCCCACGTTTGATAAAGACGCCGGCTCCAAAACTACATTCCAGTATCTGAAGATGTTTTTGAAAAAGGGATATGTGGTGAAGTTTGTGGGGGACAATTATCTCCATGAGGAACCTTACACAACGGTTTTACAGCAGATGGGCATCGAGGTTCTTTACGGACAGGAGTATCTGACCGGCATCTGGGACTGGCTGGATAAGAATGGAAAAGAGATCAGCGTAGCCTATCTGAACCGCCCCCATATTGCTGCAAAATATGTGGACTATATTGCGGAACATACCGGCATTAAGATTATTTACTACGGTCATGATCTCCATTTCCTGAGAGAGTTCAGGGAGTATGAACTGACCGGTGACGTGCAGAAAAAGAGAGATTCCGAGTACTGGAAATCCATCGAATTTACGCTGATGCACAAGGCGGCCGTCTCCTATTATCCGTCGGTTGTGGAGGAAGAGGCCATCCGCGATGTGGATGATGCGATCAATGTAAAGGCGATCACCGCCTATGTGTACGATACCTTCCTGGAAAACCTGAATATGGACTTTGCAAAAAGGGAAGGCCTTCTGTTCGTGGGAGGATTTGCCCACCCGCCGAATGCGGATGCAGTGCTGTGGTTTGCAGAAGAGGTCTTCCCGCTGATAAGGGAAAAACTGGATGTGAATTTCTACGTTGTAGGTTCCCGGGTGACCGAGGAGATAAAAGCACTGGAGCGGCCCGGAAGCGGAATTATTGTCAGGGGGTTTGTCTCGGAGGAAGAGCTGTCCGAGCTTTACCGCAATTGCCGGATTGTCGTTGTGCCGCTCCGGTACGGCGCGGGAGTGAAGGGAAAGGTGGTCGAGGCCATCTACAACGGCGCCCCCATTGTGACCACCTCCGTGGGCAGCGAGGGTATCCCGGGTGTGGAGGATGTGCTGATTGTGGAAGATAAGCCGGAGGATTTTGCAAAAGCGGTGACGGAGCTTTACTGCGATGAGAAGCGGCTTAGCGGACTCTGCGGGCGGACCCAGGAGTATATTAAGGATTATTTCAGCGTGGATGCGGCGTGGGAAGTAATCCGGGAAGATTTTGAAAATTAAACTGCCTTTTGAGGAAGATGCAAAGAATCGGATTGAAAGACAGCAAATATAGTCGAGCGGTATTTTTCCGTTTATCCTATAATGCACAGGTAAGGAGGTGAGAGACATACAGGAACAGATTGATGCGGTCCAGAGAATGCAGGATTATATTCAGGAGCATCTGAAAGAAAACATCACACTGGCGAAGCTGTCCCGGGTTTCCCTGTTTTCACCCTGGTATTCCTACCGCCTGTTTACACAACAGGTTGGAATCACACCGGCCGATTATATCCGCAGGATGCGTCTGTCGGAGTCGGCGCTTAAGCTCAGGGATAATTCGTGCCGCATTGTTGATGTGGCTTTTGAAATGGGATTTGGCAGCGTGGACGGATACCAGAGGGCGTTTCTGCGGGAGTTTGGCTGCAACCCCCGGGAATATGCATTGAATCCGGTTCCCTTATATCTCTTCACTCCGTACGGCGTGAAGTTCAGAAACATTAAAAGGAGAACGGATATGGAAAATTTAAAGAATGTATTCATCCAGGTAATTGAGAAACCGGCCCGCAGGGTCATCATTAAGAGGGGCGTTAAGGCGGATGATTATTTTGCCTACTGTGAGGAGGTCGGCTGTGATGTCTGGGGGCTGCTCCAGAGCATTAAATCGATCAGCGGGGAACCCGTCTGCATGTGGCTGCCGCATAGATTCATAAAACCGGGAACCTCGGAGTATGTACAGGGAGTGGAAGTGCCTTGTGACTACGACGGCATTGTACCGGAGGGCTTTGAGGCGCTGGACCTGCCGGAGGCAAAGTATATGATGTTCCAGGGCGAGCCGTTTGCAGAGGAAGACTACTGCCTGGCCATCGATGAGGTCAGGGAGGCAATCAGAAGATATAACCTCTCCGTGACCGGGTATACATGGGATGAAGAAAATCCGAGAATCCAATTGGAACCAATCGGCAGCAGGGGATATATTGAGATGCTGGCGGTTAAATAAAAGCAGTCTGCAGGCGGGATGGGCTGTAAAAAAACTCCCTGAAAAGAAAAATCGCTGAGGTCGTGTGACTTCAGCGATTTTTTGTATAAGAAAGATTAATGGAATTCCAATTCCGCCCCGTCCAGATACAGCCCGATTTCAGGAGAGCCCCCTGCAGTTAAATCCCCGTCTCATTGCAATACCCCCCAATAACTGATAAAATAAACAAATGTCAACGGCAATTCGAAACTTTTACAGCTGCATCAAGTATTACAGAAGTGGAAAGCAGGAGGAAAGATACAGTGAAAACCGTAGTGATTATTTCTCATGGAATGAGGACGGCCAATATCTATGCGGAGCAGATTCTGGCCCTGTTTGACGGTTCGGTCCGCGTGGAACTTTATGCCCTGGAGGAGAATCTTCCCAGGAACATTTCCGCCGATGTGGTCCTGATATCCACACACGCCATATATACCCTGATCGAGTCGAGGCTGCGCGACTGCAGACACGTCATTATTGCGGATATCACACTGAGAAAGAGCGCAATTAACAGGCTCCTTTCCATTCCCGAGGGGACGAAGGCGATGCTCGTCAACACCACAATGGAGATGGCCATTGAAACAATCAATATGATCCATAATTCGGGAATCAACCATATCGAGCTTTTGCCGGTTTATCCGGGAATCGAGGTGACACCGCCTCTTACAATGGCAATCACACCCGGAGAAAAGGCATTGGTTCCGCCCCGGGTTACGAATATTGTGGATCTGCACGACAGGGTTTTGTCCATGCGCACGATAGCGAACCTGGCGGCAAAACTGAACCTTACGTCCATGCTGCAGAGCGACTGTGCGAAAGCGTATTTCAGCAGCCTGGCCCAGGGGGATCTGGGAATTGAGCAGTTACTCGATCAGGTTCATGAGCAGGAGAGAAAGCTGGATCTCGTCATGCAGGTGTTTGATGGGGGGATTATCACTCTGACGGGCAGCGGCACGGTTTCATTTGTCAACGCTTCTGCGGAGCATCTCCTGGGGAAAAAATCTCTGTCGGCCATCGGGCAGCAGGTGGAGACGCTTCTTCCGGAACTGAGCGAACTTAAAATCACACAGCTTTCCGAGCCGATCCGTGATCAGGTGGTGACGGTCCGGGACCAGCTTATGGACGTTTCCATCTATCCGCTGACCGGTTCCTCCGCGGCAGGGGAATACATCCTGATGATAAAAACCCTGAAGGACGTGGAACTCAACCAGTATAAGGTGCGCCGCCAGCTAATCTCTAAGGGGCATGTGGCAAAACATGACTTTACCGATTTAAGGACACAGAACCCGAAGATGCAGCAGCTCAAAGATACGGTGGGGCGGATGGCCCGGTCTTCCTCCTCGATTGTGATTTACGGGCAGAGCGGAACCGGAAAAGAGCTTTTTGCCCAGTCAATCCACAATGCATCCTCGAGGAAGGATTATCCCTTTATTGCCATCAACTGTGCCTCCATCCCCGAGAGTCTGCTGGAGAGTGAGCTTTTCGGCTACAGTGAGGGAGCGTTTACCGGGGCTAAAAAGGGCGGCAAGGCGGGATACTTTGAGCTTGCCCACAAAGGAACGCTGTTTCTGGATGAGATTGGTGAGATGGATCTGGCGCTTCAGGCCCGGATTCTGCGTGTCCTGCAGGAAAAGGAAGTAATCCGGGTCGGGGGAGACAATGTCATCAGTATTGATGTCCGAATCATATCCGCCAGCAACAAACGTCTGCTGGATTTGGTGAGGCAGGACAAGTTCCGGGAGGATCTGTATTACCGGCTGAATGTCCTCTCCGTTGAAATACCGCCGCTGCAGGAGAGGAGAGAAGACATAGCGCTGCTGATAGAGGATTTCCGTTCCCGGATGGGTGCAGAATTTACCCTTTCAGAGGATGCGGTTGAGTACCTGACCACATATCCGTGGCATGGAAATGTGCGGGAGCTGGGGAACTTTGTTGAACGGCTTTCCTATCTGGGAAAAGAAATTATCACTCTGGAGGACGCCAAATCCCAACTGGACAGCCGGCCGGAAGAGGCGGAGGAGCCGAAGGAAGATCCCCTGCTTGAACACTTCCTTATCCAGGAGCGTCCGCGTCTTGAAGGGCACGCCTCCATACTGTCACTTTTGTATTACAACAAGCAGGCAGGGGTAAAACAGGGAAGGCAGGGAATCAGCCGCAGCCTGGAGGCAAAGGGGATTTCCATCGGTGAACAGGAAGTGCGGATGTATCTGAAGACGCTTCAGTCATACGGACTTGTACGGATTCATACGGGAAGAAGCGGAACGGAACTTACGGTTTTGGGGCAGCGGGCAAATGATAAGCTGCGGGATTTACTTCAATCGTTATAGAAAATAGTTATGAAAGATAATTGTGAGAAAGTGGCTGAAAAACTGGTCTTTGAAAAACCGGTTTTTCAGCCACTTTCTTTTTGCACCATTGGTTACAGCATCATTTAAAACAGGCCCTAAGATTATTTTAGAATTTTATCCGGTACAATTTTGCTTTATGGAGGAATTCTCTCCGGAAGGAAACAGACGGTTTTTTCTTTGATAATGCGGGGATACGAGGCAACAAATCCGTTTTATTCCACCCGTGTGAAGTATTGAAACGGTCCGCCTGAAACGGAGGATGTCTTATGTCAATTACAAGACTACAAAAATTGGCACGCTTCTTGCTATATAATAGTTTCGACATGTCAAAACAAAGAAAGAGAGAGGAGAGGAAAGATGAACTCTTTAGAATCAGAACTCAGCAGAGTCGGACGCGCACGCCTTGCCACCCTGCCGACCCCTCTGGAACCACTTGAAAATTTGGAACGGCGGATGGATTATACCGGCATTTTTATTAAACGAGATGATTTAACCGGCCTGGGGCCAGGGGGGAATAAACTTCGAAGTCTGGAATTTATAGCGGGGGAGGCAATTGCCGCAGGAAAGGACACCTTGATTGCATCCGGTCCGGTCCAGTCCAATCTCTGCACGTTGACGGCGGCGGCCTGTGCAAAGCTGGGGCTGAAGTGCATTGTGGTGCATAACGGAGACGAACCGGAACACCTTACGGGAAATCTTCTGCTCAACCGCCTGCTTGGGGCCGAATCCCACTTTATAGGGGAAGCCACGGAGGGAGAGCGGACTGCATTTGTGGAGGAGCTTGCCGGACATATTTCCACGGAGTGCAGCCCGTATATCATCCGTAACGGCGCTACCACAGGGACCGGTGCGCTGGGTTATACGAACGCCGTCATTGAGATGGAGCGCCAGTTCCGGGAAAAATCCCTTCAAAAAGGCACAATATTTGCTCCCGGCGGGAATGGGGGAGTTGCATCCGGCCTGATCTACGGCAATGCCCTCTGCGGATTTCCATTTAACATAGTTATTATCAGTGTGGAGGATGGGAAGGAAAGGTTAAGTGCCCATATCAGTAAAATTATTTCGGAATTGGAGGAGATTCTGGGGATCCCGTTCGGATACGGTCTGGAGGAGGCCTGTATCATCGACGACAGCTACCGGGGAGGCGGCTGGGGAATGAATACCCCGCAGAGCGGCCGGGCTGTCCTGGATTTTCCCAAAATGGAAGGTATCTTAATTGAGAATGTATATAACAGTAAGGTTTTAGTTGGAATGCAGGATTACATAGAACGGGGGAAAGTATCCGGTCCGGTATGTTATCTGCATACAGGCGGGCTGGGGTCGCTGTTTGCCCAGTTCTAAACGTGAAAACCGATATTGTTCAAGAAAGGATGAGTTCTTATGAAAGCGATAATAAAACTGTTTCCGGTTGTGGTACTGGCCGGTCTTCTGCTGAATGGCGTGGATATTCTTCTGGCAGCCCCCACCGCAACGGTACTGGCGGGGATTCTGGCATTTGTTCTCGATAAACAGTCATACAAGCAGATTTATAAATCTGCGATTGAAAATGCAAAAAATCTGATTGATATTCTTTTTATCCTAATGATTTCCTTTGCCATGGCCGAAGTATTTATGGCCAGCGGCGTTGGAGCATCTATTATTATTGTTGCAATGAAGATTGGACTGACCGGCGTCACGGTTGCAAGCGCATCCCTGATTGTCACCTCCCTGCTTTCAATTGCCACAGGCACTTCATGGGGAACGTTTGCAGCCTGTGTGCCGGTATTTCTGTGGTTATCCCATATTGTAGGCGGTTCCCCTCTTCTGACGGTTGCCGCTATTGCGGGAGGCTGCTGTTTTGGAGATAATATCGGCCTGATCTCGGATACAACCGTGCTTTCCTCCGGAGTGCATGAGGTTGAAGTAACCGACCGCGTGCGCCATCAGGGCGCATGGTCCGTCTCCTGTCTGGTGGTCAGTGCTGCAGTATTCTTTATCGTTTCTCAGGCCATGGGTCTGGGAGGAGCGGTAGGCAATGCAAATGAGGCGATCGATGCAATCCCGAAAGAAGTATGGGAGACACTGATGGCGGAACGCCCATCCGCGGTAACTCTGCTGGAACAGGTACGCAGCGGAGTACCCCTTTGCCTGCTGCTTCCCCTTGCGGCCGTTATCATTATGGCTGTTAAAGGCATCGGAACGGTCATCTGCCTCGGTTCCGGGATCGGTCTGGCCCTTATATGCGGCCTGTTTGCCAATACGCTCACTCTTTCATCCTTTGCCGATCTTGTTTACACCGGTTTTTCAGACGCCGGTTCCTGGTCGGTCAGCATGACTTTATGGACCGCGGCATTCGGCGGAATCATGGGAGGCATGAATGCGTTTGATCCGATTATTAAAGGAGTTTTAAAAATTGCCCACAGCGTGCGTCAGCTCATGATGTGCAACGCCCTGCTTTCCCTGCTCTGTAATGCGGTGCTGGGCGATTGTACGGGCCAGATTGTAACCATGGGGCCGATTATTAAAAATATGACGGACAATGCGGTCGAGGCAACGCCGGAGCAGATGTATAAGCTGCGTCTGCGCAATTCAACCTACTCCGACGCCTTCGGAACCATTGGCTCCCAGCTTATACCATGGCATGGCTACATGATTTTCTTTACGGGCCTCGCTACGGCGGTTTATCCGCTGTATGCATTTACGCCGATGAAGATTATCTCCGCAAACTATCTGAGCATGATATCCGTTGCATCCATGCTGATTCTCACCATTACCAGCCTGGATCGGTTCTTCCCGGGCTTTAAGATTCCAAGCGAGCCGGATGTGCGTTTGAGAACGGCGGAGGAGATGGAACAGCATAAACAGGCATCATAAATTCATATCACGGTATTGCCGCAACGATACAATAACCTGTCCGCAAAGCGGGCAGGTTATTGTATCGTTCGGACCTTTACTCTTTAGTTCAGGCCTTTTATTTTCTCACGGATTTCATTTAACTGTTCTTCGGAAGGAATATATTGAATCTTCAATGAGTCAAGGCAGATATCAAATCCGCATTTTTTGAGCTCTTCGTCGATCTGTGCGTTTGCCTGTCCGCCCCATCCGTAGGAGCCGAAGGAGAACGCCCGGCGGTTCTTTGGGGAGAGGCCCTTCATATAGCAGAGGAAAGCAGCTACGGTTGGAAGCATATTGTTGTTGAGGGTCGGCGAACCGACAGCCACATATTTGCAGTCCAGGAGATTTACGATGATGTCGGAAAGATGGGACTGCTTTAAATCGAAAAGCTTTACCGGAACGCCCTGATCGGTAAATGCCTCGGCAATCGTCTGGGCTATGGTTTCCGTGGAATGCCACATACTGTCAAAGACCACAAGAGCGCCGGTACCCGGTTCCTGGGTACTCCATTTTTCGTAGGCATCCAAAATATCGTTCACATGGCTTCTCCAGATGACTCCATGGCTTGGGGCAATCATTTCGGGAGCCAGTTCTTTGACAACCTTCCAGGCCCCGGCGGCCTGTTTCCCGTAGCACATAATAATGTTGGCGTAGTATTTCTTTGCCTCCTGCATGGTTTCGCAGAAGTCGGAATCATCGTCAAAGCGGGTGTTGGTGCAGTAATGCTGCCCGAATGCGTCGTTGGAGAAAAGGATCTTTTCCTCCGGGCACCAGGTGACCATATTATCCGGCCAGTGGAGCATGGGAGTAGCAACGAAGGAGAGGGAGCGTTTTCCAAGGCTCAGGGAGCTTCCGCTCTTCACGGGCATGTAATTCAGCGGGCCGTAATGGGCCGTCAGCCCCTTCACTCCACTGGGAGCGCTGGTGACAATTGTGGCATTGGGGCAGGCCTCTGCCATGGCCGGAAGAGCTCCGGAATGATCCATCTCCACATGGTTTGAAATTATGTAATCAATTTTAGAAGGATCGATGATACTGCTGATCCGCTCCAGCAGTTCTTTGGAAAACGGCGCCTTTACCGCATCGATCAATGCAACCTTCTCGTCAATAATCAAATAGGCATTGTAGGTTGCGCCCCGGTTCGTCGTGTATCCGTGAAAATTGCGCAGGTGCCAGTCCAGCGCCCCCACCCAGTATATGCCTTCTTTAATCTGAACCCCGTTCATCATTTGCATCCTCCTTGCTGACTTTAAAATAAAAATTATTTATTTAGTTCCGTATCATTATGATTCAAAAGAAGTGTAGTATATTTACGCTGGAAATGCAAGACATATAACGTTAAAACTTTATCAGGAAGAAAAAAATCCGCAGCAGTTACATCCGGATTACCGTTTAAGGGCCGGAGGTGTAACTGCTGCGGGATTCTTATTTAACAGGAAAGTGCTCCGTTATATAAAAGCCCTCCGGGCAGGATTCTTTCTTATGACTTATCGCTCAGATATTCTTTCAGGTAGGAGGCCAGCGACATGATCAGCGCCAGGTTCGGGTGGTTTTTCCGCGCCATCAGGGTGATGGTATAGGGAAAAAGATTCCGTTTGAAAGGAATGATATCGAGATCCGGGAATTTTGGAAGAAAGACATCCGTAAAATATCCTTTGATTGTGATTCCGGCACAGCGGTCCCGGCTGCATGTCTCGTACATATACAGGGTATCGCTGACCCGAAGGACTTCTTTTGGAAGACAGTCATGATCGGTGCAGAATTCCAGAAAACTGTGGTAAGCCAAATCGTTAATGGAAAGCACGAACGATTCATCACGCAAATCCTCCAGTTTCACATCCTCATTTTCAAAGGCAGGATGCTCCTTCGGCAGCAGAAGCACGCGGTCCTGCGTCTTAAGTTCATTCTGGTAATACTCTTTTCCGGGCGTGTAGTCCGATATAATCAGAATATCCAGTTCCTTATTATTTAAAAGCTCAATACTGTGTTTATAGGTGTATTCCTCGACGTCATAGGAGACATGGGGATAGTCCTTGAAGAAATCCTTCCACATGGTTTTGGAAATAAAATAACGGCATCCGGCGCCCAGACCAATCTTCAGATAGCCGTAATTCTGGCGGACAAATTCATTCATATGTTTTTCCAGCACCCTCATCTCCCGGAGCGCGGCCTGACAGGATATGTACAGTTCGCGCCCGAGGGGAGTGGGGGTGACGCCCTTGTGGTTCCGGTAAAAGAGCTGGGCGTTCAGCTCCTGTTCCAGGGTGGCCAGTGCCCGGCTGAGGGCCTGCTGGGAGATGAAAAGAGATTCAGCCGCCTTAAAGAAACTGCCGCATTCATAAACTTTTACAAAATATTCCAACTGTCTTATATTCATGCCATCATTCCTTTCTGTCAAACGGCTGCTTTGTCATCCCGGGATTTCTCTATATTATACAACAGAAAGTTGTAACTGTGTAAAGAAAATACTGTTTTTCATGCAAATATGTTTCTGCTAAAATGAAGTCAAGTAAAGAAACTGTAAATAAAGATAAAAATAAATAATAAACAATCAAAACCCGGGTGAGATATAAAAAAGAAAGAAAAAAGATGATGAAGCGATAAAAACAAAACAGCAACAATGAAATAATTACTATGACAGGAGGAAGAGATGAAGATAACGGACATTACCTATGACTGCGTAAACGTACCTTTTCCCGAGGAATTCCATCCAACATGGTATCCGGGAAAAACGGAGAGCGGCCAGGTGATTTTTGTGGTTCGTGTCCACACGGATGAGGGGATTACCGGCTATGCCTGCATGGAGGCGCCCCACGGCATACTGAAACTGGTATGCGATACGATGGATTATGCCAAAGAAATGGTAGTCGGTGACTCGCCGTTTGATATTGAAAAAATTATGTTCAAGCTCCGCAATGTGGCCAGAGTGGCCACCAGACCGTGGGTGATTGAAAATGCCTGCTGGGATATTATCGGAAAAGCTGCGGGACTGCCGGTATATAAGCTCTTTGGAGCCTGCCGGGACAGAGTTCCGGTCTATGCGGCCTGGGGAGAGATCCGTTCCAATGAGCAGAGAAAAGAAGATGCAAAACGCCTTGTGGAGGAAGGTTTTAAAGCCGTCAAGGTCCGTTTCACCCATAAGACGGTCAGAGAAGATATTGCAATAGTGGAAGCGGTACGGGAGGCAGTCGGCGATAAGCTGGAAATCATGGTGGACGCCAACCAGGGCACCGCCTGTGAGCGCAACAATAACGGTTATCCCTATGTGTGGAGCTATGAGAGGGCCAGGGACACGGCGAGGGAGATGGAGAAACTCGGCTGCGCCTGGCTGGAAGAGCCGCTGTGGCGGTACAATTTCGACGGCCTTGCCAGGCTGAATGAAGAAGTGGACATTCCGATTGCGGGAGGGGAAATCAATATCGGAATTCCGGACTTCAAGATAATGCTGGATAAGGGGTGCTATGAGATACTGCAGCCCAACTGCACGATGAGCACCGGCATCAGCTATATCCGAAAGATTGCCGCGATTGCCGATTCCTACGGAAAAACGGTGAATCCGCACGCATACATACCGGGAACCGGTGTTTTACAGAGTATGCATATGGTAGCCTCGATTCCTAACTTCACATGGCTCGAATACCCATACGATCCGCCGACACTGACGCCGGGGGCTTTCCAGGGAATCCTGAAGGAAAACTATTTCGTGGAGGAAGACGGCTGCATCCCGCTTCCGCAGAAACCGGGATTTGGAATTGAAATCGATGAGGAACTTGTGAAAAAATACAGCATTTTCAATTAAAACATTTAGTAACGTTTGTCGAGAAAGAACAGGAGGAAGGGTATGAATATTTTACAGCTTATCGTTGTTGTTATGGTCTTGTATCTTGGGGGAATGCTGGCAGTCGGTTTCTACGGTAAAAAATATGCCAACTCATTTGAGGATTACCTGACGGCGGCAAAACAGGGAACATTCCTGATGGTATGCGGTTCCTATATCGGTTCCCATATCGGAAACGGTATCGTGGTGGGAGGCGCGGAGTACGGCGCCATATACGGAATCGGAGGCATCTGGTACGGCGTGGGTTCCGCTCTGGGATACGTTCTCTTTGCCTTTATTCTGTCAAAGAGGCTTTACCGCACGGAACAGCTCACGATGTCGGATATCCTGAATAAACGGTATGGGGCAAGGATTACCGGTACCATTTTTGCGGTTGTCAATGCGCTGGCGGCCATGAGCATCATGGCGGGACAGATTATTGCAGGAAGAAACCTGTTTTCCTATTTTGGCATGAACGCAACTTTGGGCGCCGCTGCGGTATGTATCATCGTATTTATTTATTCCACAATGTCGGGACAGTGGGGAGTCCTGATGACGGATATGATTCAGGTAGGCGTGATTTTCTTATGTACCTTAATTGCATTCGGCTGCATGCTGTCACAGGGCGGACTGGGGCTGATGAAAGAGGTCCTTCCGAGCTCGTTCTACGAACTGATTCCTTTCGAACTCGACACCTGGGTTATGATGCTGTTCCCATCCATGCTGTACGGCCTGATTTCCAGTGCGTCTTTCCAGAGAAATATGTCCTGTAAAGATGAAAAAACAGCCTTCCATTCCGCATTCTGGGGCGCAATGATCCTGCTTCCTTATGTAGTGCTTCCGGTAATGATCGGTATGTACGGCATTGCATTATATCCCGACGCGGCGCCGGGAACGATTCTGTTCCATGTACTGATTGAAGCATTCCCGCCGCTCGTGGCAGCCCTCATGATTGCAGCCCTGATGGCAGCGGTTATGTCAACGGTTGACTCCCAGCTTATTTACGTGACGGGTTCCTTTACAAATGATATTTACAAGGCATATTTTGATAAAAATGCAAGCGAGAAGAAGTTAAACCAGATCGCTCACATCGCCACATTCTTAATCGGCCTTATCGTGCTTTATCTGGCGCTCGGGGCTAAAACAATCATCTCCATGCTTTCCGCGGCCTACACCTTCATGTGCGCCGGAACGCTGGTCATGTTTATCGGAGGAATCTTCTGGAAGAAGGCAACCAAGGCAGGGGCAATCGCCAGCTCGATAACAGGTATGCTTTTTGTAGTCCTGTATAAATACTGCGGCGTACATCTTCCGGTATCATCCATTTTCCCGATTCTGCCGTCTCTGATTGCCTATGTGGCAGTGAGTCTTATGACGCAGCCGAAGGAAGCTTCCCATTAATGCTTCCAATCAACTGAGCGGAGGAAAGATGAAATTATACCACAAGAAACTGGAGCTGGGGTGTTATCCCACCCCTCTCCAGAGAATGAAAAGAATAGAAAAAGAATTTTCGCTGCCCGTGCCGTTTTACATTAAAAGAGAAGACTTGAGCGGGCTGGGGCCGGGAGGCAATAAGGTGCGGTGTATGGAGTATCTGCTGGAGGAAGCGGTATCCGAAGGATGTGACACCGTCATTGCGTCCGGGCCGTATGAATCCAACCTGTGCACAACTGTGGCGGCGGCTTGCGCGGCTCTGTCCTTGGACTGCACCCTCGTCTATAATTCATTTCTTCCGGAGGATAGAAGAGGAAACATGATATTGAATAAAATACTGGATGTGCGTGAAGTTTTCCTGGGATCCTGCAGCGGTATAGAACGGAATGAAAAAGCGGCGCTGCTCTGTGACGGATACAGGGCGGAGGGGAAAAAACCGTTCCTGATAGAAAACGGCGCTTCCACCGGGCTGGGAGTCCTCGGTTATATCGACATGCTCCGGGAAATAAAAGAGGAGCTGGAAAAAGAGGATGGTACGGCGGCTGAAACGACGGCCGGACCTACGACTGAAACAGCGACAGAAACGACGGGAGCGGAGGGCCGGAAAAAACTGGGCCGCATCTTTGTGCCGGGAGGCAACGGAGGCATAGCGGCAGGCCTGATATGCGGGAATTATCTCGAAAATATGCCGTTTGAGATCACGGTCATCAGTGTGGAGCACAGTAAAGAGACATTAGAGAACCGGATAAAGAAGCTGATTGCGGAAACGGAACAGTATGCCGGCCCGATCGGGTGCGAGTTTGAATCGCTTTGTGAGGTTACGGACCTCTACGCCGGGGATGGCTGGGGCAGCAATACGGAGGAGAGCAGCCGGATGGTAAAACGTTTTCCTCATCTTACAGGAATCTATATTGAAAATATTTATTGCAGCAAAACGGTGGTGGGTGCTGTCACGGAATCTGGAAAAGGGGAGAGCGGTCTGCCTGTGATTTATATCCATACGGGCGGATTTGCCTCACTGTTTGCACAGTGCGGCCCAAGTTAGGAAGGGTATGCCATGAAAGAAATATTCGAGCGGAGAAGTACAAGAAAATATCAGAACAGGCCGGTAGAGCGCGAGAAGATAGAAAAAATCCTGCGTGCCGGGATGTGCGCGCCGTCGGCCGGTAATGAGCAGCCATGGCACTTTCTGGTAGTGGAGGATAGGGAGGATTTAGTCAGGCTCTCAGAGCTTCATCCTCACGCCTCCATGCTTCCGGAAGCCGCATTTGCGGTGATTCTGTGCGCAGACCCGTCACTCCAGAAATACAGGTTCGACTTCTGGATTCAGGACTGCTCGGCAGCCGCCGAAAACATGCTTCTGGAGGCGGAACACCTGGGAGTGGGAGCCGTGTGGCTGGGCGTTTATCCAAATGAGGAGAGAATAAAAACCATAAGGCCGGAATTCGGCATCCCGGATGAGATAGAGATTCTCTGCCTGATGTCCTTTGGCTATCCGGAATTTAAGAAGACGGCAAAAGACAGATGGGATGAGAGCCGTGTCCATATGGGGCGGTGGAACTGTGGGAAGGACATAAACTGAGAGACAGGGGTGGAAAGATAGAAGCGGAAAGATAGAAGCGGAAAGAAAAAACTGAAATACAGAAATAGAAAAATAAAAGCTGAAAAATAGCGGGAGGAAACAGATATTATGAGCCAGACAGACGTACTTTTATATGAGAAACAGGGGAAAATTGGAAGAGTTATAATCAACCGCCCAAAAGCGAGAAATGCATTCAACCAGGAACTGGTGGAGAACCTGGGAGAATTTATTAAAATGGCGGATCAGGATCCGGAGACCAACGTAATTGTTATCAGTGCGGTGGGGGATAAGGCATTCAGCGCGGGTTTTGACATTAAGGAAAGTATTGGAGAGCCGATTGTAGACGTGATTCCAAGAAGAGAAAACACGGCAATGGAATTAAATACCTGGCGGGAAGTCTGGAACTGTAAAAAGCCCGTAATAGCATCCGTACAGGGATTCTGTATCGGCGGCGGACTTCACCTTGCTTTCATGTGCGATCTGGTGATTGCATCCGAGGACGCCAGGTTCGGAGAGCCGGAAGTGGCATTTTCCTATGTTCCGGACATCCTGATTGAGCCGTGGAAACTCCCGATGAATAAAGCGAGACAGCTTTTATATCTTGGCGAATATCTGACCGCGGAAGAGCTCCGTGAATGCGGCGTTGTAAATAAGGTGGTGCCGTTTGAGAAACTGGAAGAGGAGACCATGAAAGTTGCCGAGCGACTTGCCGGAATGCCTTCCGATACGATGACCATGTTAAAATACCAGGTCAACAAGACGTATGAGATTCAGGGCATGGTCAACGCCATGGATTTTGCAGCAGAGATTTTCAGCCTGTGCCGCATCAACCAGGCCCAGACGCAGAAAGAATTCAACGAGATTGTGAACAGCCAGGGACTTAAAGCGGCGCTGGAATGGAAAAATAACCGCTCATAAAAAGGACAATGGAGAACGAAAATGTGTCAGACATGGAAAGACCAATATAATGAAAAACTGATAACAGCGGCTCAGGCGGCGGCCATGGTGAGGAGCGGGGACAGCTTCTGCGCTGTGACAAGGGAGCCGAAGACAATCCTCAGGGAACTGGGAAAGAGAAAAGACTTAAAGAATGTGACGTATTTCTGTTCCCAGACAAACTTTCTGGGAGAACTGGAGGGGCTGGGAGATGAGGTGAGGGTTTTCCTCAGTTTCATGGACGGCATGAACCGGGAATATATTGAGAATGGTTTTGCGGAATTCATCCCCTGCGGTTTTTCAGGATACGGCAAACTGGCAATGAACGCATTGAAATGCCGGATAGCAATGCCCTGTGTATCAAGACCTGATGAAAACGGCTACGTGTCCATGGGAAATGCAGCGGACGGAATGCCGGTCATTGCTACCCAGGCGGAACTGGTTATCGCCGAAATCAACCCGGAACTTCCGTTTGTACTCGGGGCGAATGTAAAGCATATTTCCGAGTTTGACTATATTGTGGAGGGAGACGGGTATCCCCTCAACATCCGGGAGATTGACGACGCTGAGGAAAGCCGCGAGGTTTACAGGGCAATTGGTAACGCCCTGTCGGAGCTTGTGGAGGATGAGGCCACGATAGAAGTAGGGCTGGGACGCCTGAATTCTTCTGCTATGATGTATATGGATCCTAAAAGAGATCTGGGAGTCCACACAGAAATTTACGGAGATCTGCTGATGGAACTGACCAAAAGGGGAATCGTCACCAACAGAAAGAAGACGCTTCACCCGGGAGTTTCCGTTTGCGCCCAGCTCGTGGGTTCCAGGGAACTGTTTGATTTTGCCGGCCACAATCCGGGAATAAACATGAACAGTTGCCAGAATGTATTAAATCCGGGCCTGATTGCGCAGAACAGGAGGATGACGGCAATCAACAATGCCGTTCAGGTCGATCTCCTGGGACAGGCCAACTCGGAATATCTGAAGGGAAAGCAGTATTCCGGCATGGGCGGAATTGCCGATTTTTCAACGGGTGCAGCGCTTTGCCCTGATGGGAAATCCATCGTGGTGGTCGAGTCCATTACAAAAAACGGTAAATATTCCAAGATCGTTCCATTTTTTGCCCCGGGAACTCCGGTGTCCCTGACGCGTACCATGGTGGAATATGTGGTTACCGAGTACGGCGCGGCCGTTCTGGCCGGAAAGACCGTCGCAGAACGGGCCAGGGAACTGATCCGGGTTTCACACCCGAAATTCAGAGAAGAACTTACATTCCAGGCAAAAGAACTGGGGCTGATTTAAAAGATGCAAAAGTAAAGATTGCTTACATCCCATATACTACAGGGTGTAAATACACTGCCGGTTTTCACTCCCCTTTAAAAGAGAAAACCGGCAGACTTTTTTATTTCACAGAATTGTTTAATAAAAACCGCTCCGCGGAGGATGCACACTGCGCGCTGAGGAAGTATGGTAACCGTTACTGTTCACTCCGTGCCCAGCAACACGCTTCGCGATGCACAGAAACGGTAAAAAACACCGTTTCGCGCCGTGTAACTCGGGATTTTCACGCAAAAACGCGTGAAAACACCTCGCGGAACATTGCCTGTGAACAGAAACTGGTAACCCACAATTGTTTTCGGGTGGTTGTTGGAAGTATCAAAATATGGTAAATTAGTGATAGAAGAATGGCCAAGGACTTTACTATGAGGCTATCGCCGGCTCGATGCAATGCCGGATTAGTGTAACACCGGACAAATGAAACACCGGACAGATGCCGTATCAAATGGTGTAACCGAAAACAAATACAGGGAGGAATTTATCATGTCATTTCAATTAAAAACGTATCAGGCCCCAGATTTTACTCTGCCCCGGTTTACGGAGGCGCCGGAAGCAAAGCTTGAGCCTGCTCCGTTTGACAGAGTTGCTCCGGACGGATATCATGCAACCACAATTTTTCCGGAGTACTTTAAGACAGGCGGCCGATGGCTGCTGGCTGAGGAGAGCCGCATGGACTGTGTCGCGGTCTATGAGAACGGGAAAATTTTCGTCCGTGAATTCAGGAACCTGAAACAGGGCGACATGGTATTTACGGGCAGGACGGAAAACGGAGAAGACGGAATTTATGTGTACCCGGACGGTTTCAGCGAGTTCTCCGGGAACGCAGCAGACGGGGCGGACAGCCAGGAATCGTTTGCCTTCCGCCAGAGCCGTTCCAGGGAGACTGCTTTTTCCAGGGACTATGACAATATCTATGAGCTGCTGGAATATGAGAAGGAACACGGCTATGTGGCCTGGGTACTGGGCCCGGCCTGTGCGTTTGACGCCGATTCCAGGGCGGCGTTCTCAAAACTCGTTATGAACGGCTACGTAGATGCGCTGCTGGCCGGAAATGCCCTGGCAACCCATGATCTGGAGGGAGCATATTTGAAAACGGCTCTCGGGCAGGATATATATACGCAGCAGAGCTACCAGGGAGGCCACTACAATCACATTGATACGATCAATAAGGTAAAATACCACGGATCCATCCCGGCCTTTATTGAGAAAGAGGGGATTGACAACGGCATTATTTATAGCTGCGTAAAGAAGGAGGTTCCTTTTGTACTGGTCGGCTCCATCCGTGACGACGGTCCGCTTCCCGAGGTCCATGCCAATGTCTACGAGGGCCAGGACGCCATGAGAAAATGCATCAGCAAGGCAACTACGGTCATCTGTATGGCGACCACACTTCATTCCGTTGCAACGGGGAACATGACGCCGTCCTTCCGCGTGATGCCGGACGGAACGATTCGGCAGGTTTATTTCTATACCGTGGACATCTCGGAATTCGCGGTGAATAAGCTGGGCGATCGCGGCAGCCTGTCGGCCAAGGGAATTGTAACCAATGTACAGGATTTTGTTGTGAATGTGAGTAAAGGATTGAAGCTGTAAGAAAAGAGACTGATACAGAAAAGAAGTCCGTGCAGAAATCTGCGCAGTGTGATAAAAGTTCCGGAACATAAAACTCCTGTTTGGATCATTTCACCCAAACAGGGGTTTTCAATTTAACGGGAAAGCGCTCTGTAAAATCAAAACCGCTCCGCGGAGTATGTGCACTGCGCGCCAAGGCAGTAGGGCCGTTTAAGCGACTGCGCTCCGGCGCGCGAGTCTGCCTTACGCCGTTAATTCGGATAGAAGTTTACCACCATAAAGGTGAGGAGCGTATTTCTGCGGTTGATATAGGTGTGCGCAATAGAGGAATCAAACACGAGGGAATCCCCCTCGCTCAGTGTATAATCTTCAGTCTCCGTGTGAAGCACCAGCTCCCCCTGAATGACATAGATATATTCCTCTGCCTTTTCGGAATGCCCGATCGAGGCATTGGATGACTCGGCGTCCAGTTCCACATAGAACAACTCAAAATTGCGGACCGGAGTGCTTGTAAAATAGCAGTATACCCGGTAATGCTTCGTCTCATCGGTCTGCATCATGGAGTCGGATTTCCGGATTACGGTTGCCTTTTTCTCTATTTCTTCCATTAATCTGGTGTATGGCACATTCAGGCCGTTGGCAATTTTCCAAATGGTATTGATGGTCGGATTGCTGCCTCCTTTTTCAATATCCGAAAGCATGGCCTTACTGATACCCGATATTTTTGATAATTGACCCAGCGTCAGGTTGCGTTCGGTGCGGAGCAGCTTTAAGTTGAGCGCAATAATTTTTCCAAGATCCATTTAATACCCCTCTCTCGACTTGACAGATATAACGAACGAATGTATGATATATAAAACGATTTGTTCGCTGAATCAAACGAGTGTTCAATATTTTATAATTATATAGAACAGTATAAAAAAACTTTGATAAAAGATCAAGAAAAACAGGGAGAAATGAAGTTATGAAAATGAAAG